>NZ_LOVS01000069.1:0-10456 GCF_001523835.1 Burkholderia sp. ABCPW 14
CGTTCCGCGAGCACGACGCGAACCTCGACGCGTATCGCGGGCAGTCGCGACAGCTTCTGGATTCGGTCAGCATCTACAACCCGGGTAACGTCGCCGCGTATACGGACGCGATCGCCGCGTTGTATCGTTGAAACCGAGACAGCGACCGAACGGTTGAACGAAGAAGCGAGGATGAAACTCCAATGAGGAAAGGGCAGTACGCAGCGCGTTCGACGTTTTTTAATCACATAAGCCGGCCGGTGCAAGGATCAATGGCAACTTAAATCTTATCGAGCCGGTATCCGATCGTGTAGATAGATTTCAGTACCACTCCGTTTTCGGCGCAGAGAAAAAGCTTATTGCGAACGCGATAGACATGGGTGTCGAGCGAACGGGACATCATATCTCCGGATTTCCCCCATACTAATTTTATAAGGTAGTCACGAGGAACGACGCGACCGAAATTCATGAATAAAATCGACGCGATCTCGAACTCCTTTTGAGTGAGTAAAATTCTATTTCCCTTGAGGTAAATGCATCTTTCTTTGTTGTTGAGTAAGTAGATTCCAATGGATATTGCTTCTTGATATTCATTTCCATAATGTAGCCTTCGAGTGAGTGCGTTTATCCTCGCAATCAATTCGCTTTTGCCGACTGGTTTTACTATGTAATCATCTGCTCCAGCGTTTAATGCCTCTGCGATATTTTGCTCGAACAGTCTATTTGTCAAGAATAAAACTGGTATCTTGTAGCCAATGTTGCGGCGGATCCAATGTAGAACATCCAAGCCCGAGATGATCGGAACGTTCCAGTCGAGGATTACCAGGTCAACCATCGATTTTTCAAGAAATCGAACGGCGCGTGCGCCGTCTTCGACAATGTGTACCTCGTGTGCGTGCTGGCGCAATATAAGAAGAATGAAATCTGCATGGGCAACATCGTCGTCAAGTACCAATATCTTCATAACGCTGATCATTAACCTAGTGGCAGGCTATTCACATTCATTCTTGAAAGTTCTGATGTCGTTCTCTCAATGGCTTTGAGATGTCGCGCCAAAAGTAATCTTAATGTGCGTCATTGCCATGGAAGGAGCCATTGTCGAACTCATGTCTTGATTGCTGGCAACGGTATTGCTAGGTCTTATTTTTAAAATGAGAGCGTCGATGCGACTAAAATTGATGCGCGATAAATCCAGATGTGAATGTGCGAACGCGCGGCGTGATCGTCGAACCATGGAATTTGTAGGATTTTGCATCGGCATGAAGTGGTGGATATCTATCGGGCAACAGTCGGATGTATCTTGCAAATAATAAAATTTCACTGCCTTAATTTGACGGATTGCGGGTGATTTTGCGGTCGATGAGAATGAGATTTCGGTGAATTTTCACTGGCGAGGCGCGATTGGGTTGTTGATGAGCTATTCCTGGCTGAAATAAATATCAATCGTAAAGTATTTTCGGTTGTGACTTTTTGTCCATAGGCGCCCTGGCTCGGCGCTGGGTCAGATTTGAGTTGTGTCTGGGGAAAAATATTTTGCTTTTCGAATTTTTGATTTTTGATTGTGCAAGAAAATGTGCCTTCTTGCGTAAATTCAAATATTTCGGCGCATTCTTTGATTTTTGATATCGTCGATCTGTTTTTTTTTGCTCTTTTTCCGAGTTAACTCTTCTTCGAGCTGAACTTTCTTCAGGAGATGCTTTTCGTAGGACTTCATGATTTGCACCAATCGAAATGAGGGGCTCCCGCATGATTTATAATGCTATGCAATGTGACTTCCTGAATTGTGAACAAATGTCACATTTCTGAATTGGGTGGACGTTCCGTTGGAGACATCAAGTGGGGCGAAGCGGACTGGCGTCGGTTCATCCAGGCTGCTCTGTGCGAAGCTCTGGTCGATGGATGCGGTACAGGGTTTTTCACGCGGTTATTCATTCGCGACACAGGCGCACGGGCGAGGCACGGCGAATACTGGCTAGTCAATCTGTCGCAGCAGCATCGCGCCCAAGATGTGATGAAGCGAGCTCGCTGGCGCCATAGCAATCATTTCATGCGATGTGGGGCACAGGCCCGAACACGCTCGCCCCACAATCCATGGGCTTCTTGCAGGAATTTGATGGCGGGTTTAAGTTCGACGACGTTGCGTGCGCCAAGTCGGATAAGGAGCTTGTTATCCAGCTGGCCACATCATTGATCAGCCAGGCGCCAAGGTGTTCTCGAGGTTATTCGCAGAAACTCCAAGGGCTCACCTGCCACGGCATCGATGTACAAAGACACCCTCGCGACGCTCATTTCAGAACGTGAAGAGATCGTTTGCTCGAAAGACGGAACACCGTGTTATCGAGCGCGATATATGTCTGGCACGGATCTTGAGGACAAGCCGTGCCCCTACCTTAGGAATTCGTCCCGTTTGGTAACAGAATTTCCGGCATGATGAAGATCCGTCTCGCTTTCGTACGAGCGCGCCCAAGCCTCGGCTTCGGTATCGAACTTGCGGTATTGAGGGGGATGTCCCGTATGGATGATTTGGGCGCGCCGGAAGCGTCCGCGTTGAGTGATGCTTGCCACGACGGAGCCTGCAGATGAAATCCCCGCGTCTAGTGTCGAGCCATCGCAAATCTTTGTCAAAGCAACGGGATTGCCCGATTCGCCAGGAATAAAAAGGACCTGGACGAGGTTACGACATTGAATTTTATTCGAAAATATTGGTGGCGAATCGGAAGCTTGAATCCGAACCTGCGGATTGCGATTCCCGGCTTCTGACACTTTGCAAAGCCTTATCACGTAGGGGCTTGGGCGCGTATCTCGTCGAATACACTCGGTCAGTTCGCCGAATGTGTTGCAGTTCAGGCGGGATTCCCGGCGTTTTATTAGACGGCGGTTTGCTGCCGATCAGGCTCGACCGTGCGTCGCCAACGACAGTTCACGTGGATTTCGGTTGCTGTAGCGGAATCCTGCCCACAGGACCTGAATGCGTTCGAGCGGGACGCCGGCGAGCCACAAGCCGGTTGCTCCCGTCGCCTTTATGTCATAAGGCCCGAAGGATTCGAACGGCTGAAGTCCTTGCGCTTCGCGGGCGCGGCTGACCTTCATGATGTAACGATGGAGCGCCGATGTCAGGCCGGAGCACGCGTAGGGTTCGCCATTGCGCGTTCTAAACCAGGTTTTTACCGGGCCATGCATCGGTCCGGTCGCTTCCAGATTGGCGAGAATTGCGTCGATCTCGGGGGGATTGCGATGCCGACGATGGTCCCGGTCTTGCCTGGGTCATTGCGAATCACGCATCGCACAGATCTGTCGGATTCGCGCTTTTGGACGATGTTCAACGGCCCAATGGATGATGGCCTTCGCCGTTATCGAGTTCGATATGTCCAGTCGAGAAGTCCGCGAACCTGAGACGCAGGGATTGCCCATGCGGCGCGATATTCCACGTGCCTGACGTTCCGTTCGCGCTTGGTCTCCTTGTTCCGTTTGACTCCACGGCGCGGGTTCAACTTGACGCTTGCCTTCCCAGTTCGAATGAGCGATGTGAAGCACGTCGACAGGCACGCCTTCTCGCGATTGCCGTGCATGGGCCGACCGTTTTCCGCGCGGAGGCCGAGGTACGCGTCCACATGCTTGGGTTCTACGCTCGCGGAGGGATAAGCGCCCGAAGTACACCTTCAAAGGCTCGACGTCCCGCGTGTAGTCCTCGTGCGTGCGAGGCTTCAGATAGTCGAGAGCACTCGCTTCTCGCAATGCACGGCGAGCTTGCCGAGGAAGTCCGCCTTCGTGCCATCGTCGGGTCCGGGGCGTTGTAGCGGCTGCTCTCCCGTTTCGCTTCGGCAAGGTTGTGGCGCCGAGGCGTTCCCAACGATGCGCACAGCGTACGCTGTGCGCGCATTTTTCATGTCCGTCGATCGATGACGATTCATTCGACCGCCGGGCGGTTCGTCGTGTCAGACTGCTTTTTCTGATTCTGAGCAACTGCGAGGATGCGCCGTGGACAGCGTCTGACCTGCCGTGCCTCATCGGCACGACGAGCGCGACGCCATGCACGGCGCACTCCGTTAGATGGCCGTCAACAAGCTGCCGGCGTGCCGCTGCATACGACATTCACGAGCGTCACGATGTTGCCGCTCGTAAACGGGGATGCGCCTTGCTGTTTCACCGCGGTATCCGTATAGCCCCAGCTCGTCACGCCGACCACGGTGTTGTGTGCGGGCGCGTTGCCGAAAGTCGTGCCGTTGAGCGCCGGCGGCATGCCAAGATTGACAAGCCACGGGCCGCCGCTCGATCCTCCGGTCATCAGCGATCCGATGATCGTGTTGTTCGAGTAGCCGGATGACACGAAACCTTGCGATTCGTTGCGCTCCATATAGACGCCGTTATCCAATGCCACGGGGTAACCGAGTTGGTCGATCAAAGCGAGTCCTGACGGATTGTAGCTATAGCCATTCCATCCATAGCCATACCATCCGGTGCGATTGCCCGCGTACGATCCTCCTTGCGGAACCAGCACGATCACGGCAACGTCGTTTTGGCAGACGACGCCGGAAACGGCGCATGCATCGGTGCCGTCGTAGTAGGACGTCATGATGGTGGCGGATGCCGCGCTCCACACACCATAGGGCGCGGTTCCGTTGCTATAGTCGGGAACGAATACCCAGTTCGAATAGAACTGCCGTTGGCCGAAATTCGCTACGCAATGCGCTGCCGTGACGACAACACCCGGCTTGATGAGGGATGCGGAACACAGATAGGTTGACGAGCCGATGTTGAAAAACAACTTACCGGCTGGACGGAACGGGTAGTAATACTGGGTATTGTCTCCGTATGCGTTTACTTGGCTGGTGGTGTACGGCTGATTAGACGATCCGAACTCTTGCGGTTCGATTCCGCCCTGATTCAAGTTCGCGGGTGCCGCCAGTTGCACCGGCTGCTGCTTGCCGTCTCCAGTGCCGCCTCGCATGAAACCAGGAATGCCGAGAGCCGGCTTGGCGTTGTACATCAGCGAATCCAACATCGTGGGCGGCGCCAGGATCGGTTTCGGCAGCGGTATCGGCAGAGCGTTCTTGAAATCGATCCCGGCAACTTGTAGACCGCGTTCCGGTAAACTGATTTGCGTCACTCCTCCTTGCGTTTTGATGAGCTGTGCAAGAGCGCTGGTCGCGATCAGCGAACTGACCGCGGCAAAGGTGATTTTTTTGATCAAATTATTCATTTGAATCTCCTGGTGCACATTTAGAATGATTTTCCGAGATTCGAAATTTATGCCGAATTTTAAAGTGCCCCTCGGTTTGCATGAAAATTATGCCGGACGAATTAAATGCTATGCGAGGTTGTCGTATGGGGTGGCGATCCCAATGAACTCTCTTTGTTGTTCTTGGATGGTCGAGTTGATGTGGTGACAGGTTATTTTTTAATTTAGTATTTAATATTTTGCGTCGGAGTTGGGTGATATGGTGTTAATTGGAATTGGTTTTTAAGGAGTGGTGGTATTGTGATCGAGGTGACGTATTTTTAATGGAGTCCGCATGAGGCGTGTTTTGTCTTGGTGAAAGGAAGTGTAGATCTACTTTTCATTTTATTTTCGAGATGGGATATTATATTTTTTCATGATGTTTATTATTTTTTGTAATTAGAATTCGATTTGCGTGGCCGCCAAAATTTCCTGCGAGAAATGGTAGTGCCGGCACCCGGCGCTCACGGATGGCGGGCGGGCGGGCGGCCGGCCTGATCCTGCGTGGGATCGCGGTATGGGGCAAGACGTATGGCTGTGTACGGCCGCGACGCGGCGGCATCACGCAGTAAGGCGAATTCTTCGTGTGGGCGAGCCGCGGCGCGCCGCGCGACTGCGACGTATATTCGCCGCGCGTGTTCCCGTTCCGTTTGCCGTTGCCGAAGCGCCATGTCACGGAGAAGTTACTTGACGTGGCGTGAGAGGTCGTGCGGCTCGACGGGCGCTTTCGGGCCTTTCTGGTGGACCTGGGTGATGCGGGACAGCCATCCGAGAAAACCACGGGCGCGGATGCTCTGGGCCGTTCCGAGCGAGAAATCGTCCCCACGAAAAAGGCCAGCACGCAGCGCCGGGAAGGCACCCGCATTCGTGAGCTGAAGATGCACTTTAGGAAGCACTCGCTCGCCACGGTCGCGCCCGGCCTCGTTGATCGGCATCGGGATAATCGTCTAGCTCAGGACAAGGCCAACAACACGGCTCGCCTCGAGTTGGCCCTGCAATGTGGCGGTCAAGGAATAGCACATCGGCCTGATCTTCAACCCCTAGCAAACATCCGAAAACCCAGCGCCGGCGAGGGCAGAAACCGACGCCTGTCTGCCAAGGAGCAGACACAATTGCTCGCCGCAGTCGATTCGCACACCAATTGCGGCGTCGACCGCTGGCGAGAAGGCGGGCAGGTCGAGGGCGGGCGACGCGGCGGCGAACCAGTCGCCAAAGAGCTCTTTGGCGTGGCGCACGTTGTCATCAGACTGGATGTCTCGAACTTGGGTGCCGTCCGGAAACACGATGTCCAGCCGTTTGAGCGATTCGGCGTCGAGGTTGAAGTCTGCGGATTTCGGCTTCTCGGTCGGCGTCGTCATGGCGAGTTCGAGATTGAACGCGAGCGCCAGCAGTCTAGTTTGCCGGAAGTCTTTCGTGCGCAGCGACCGCTTGACCTGCTGGCCGCCGCGAGCGAGCCGGAGGTAATACACGCCGTGGCGCGATTGGAACAGATGGGGCAACTTGTGCATCGGGCGGATGGCTCACCAAGTGGCTCACCGCGCGCCAAACGAAAAAGCCCGCAACTCGTGAGAGTGCGGGCCTTCGCAATGATTTGGTGGCGAATCAGGGACTCGAAAAAGGGACGGATAGTTGTTACCTCCGTAACCTTCCAACTCCTTGATTTGATTGACTTGTTTGTCGCAAGTCGACCGCGTATAAGAAACTATATAGGTGAATTCGTACGGTTTCAAGGGTCAGAATTGCTACGGTTCGGCCGACGGCCGCAGCGACGTGCTTTGGCCCCGTTAGCAACGTTACGACCAGCCTGAACCCTTCGGCACCTGCGGTACTCGCGGAAGTTACTGCTCTCGGCCAAAAGACTTGGCCGATGGCTCATATCCAATGCTTCGCGGCGTTCGAGTGGCTAGCACTGCCTTAGGCGCAAGAACCGTCGGCACATCCCATCCGTTCATGGAACTGGCGTCGGGGACGAGCCCGAGCGCGCCCTTAGCGCCTCGTAGAGTTGTGCAGGGCCAAGCAGAATGTCCTTGAGCCCCTCGCGCACGCGCTCGGAGCCCAATGCTTGTGTGCTCATGGTGTTATGAGCTTCGAGCGCGTCCATGATGGCGTGCAGCAGTGCGTCCTTCAGGTCGGGCGAGTTGGCGAATTGTTCCTTGCTGTTGCTCATCGCCTGCTGGACGAGCGTCTCGTTTTCGAGCAGTTTGCCCTTGAGCACGCCGTTCACATACACGAGCTGGTCGTCGTCGGTCAGGTCCCCTTCAAACAGCCCGTTCACTTTCTCGATGATTTCGTTGAGGTAGACCTTCTGCTTGTCCTGGACCGCACCGCTGCCGACGTCGTCCATCGGCGGAAGCTTCGGGCTCTCACCGACTTTCAGATTCATCGGCTGCCGCCCGACGTTCCGTAGGCTGTGGTGCGTCAGCACGACCTTGGATAGGTCCACTGTGTCGCGTTCGCGGCCAAGCTCGAGCAGTGGGATGAGCAGCTTGTAAAAGAGGAACCGCTTCTCGATATCAGTGTTGCCGTAATCGAAAATCTGAGACAGGAACGCGTATAGGCGCACGAAAGCACCCATGTCGCTCTTGAACAGTATCAGGGCGTCGAGTGTATCTTTGGCCGCCTGCACCGCTTTGTCGTCTTTTTGGGCCTCGGCGGTGGCTTTGTCCTGCTGGGTGGCCTTATAGCGCTTGAGCAGGCGGTCAGCGACCGGCGCGATGGCTGCGTCGAGTTGCTTCTGCGTGCCTTGCGGGTCGGTCTGCACTTTCGCCACGCGGTCGACTTCGAACCCGTCATAGTAGCCGGCGGCGTCGAGCTTGGCACGCAGGTCGTAGACCTTGTGCGGGTCCGTCGCCGCTTCGAGCTCGGCCGTCTCGTAGTAGGTCTTGAACGCCTTCAAAATCTGGCCCGCGTCATTGACGAAGTCAAGTATATAGGTCGTTTCCTTGCCAAGGTGGGCGCGATTGAGGCGCGACAGTGTCTGTACGGCCTGGATGCCGCCCAGCAATTTGTCAACGTACATGCCGCACAGCAAGGGCTGGTCGAAGCCGGTCTGGAATTTGTTAGCCACGAGTAGCAGGTGGTACTGGGGCTCCGCGAACGCCTCGCGGATGTCACGTCCCTTGAGGCCGGGATTCAGCTCCTGGCTGGACTCCGTGACCGGAGCTGGGTAGCTTTCCGGGTCGTTTACTTCCCCCGAGAAGGCCACCAGCACACCCAGTGGATAGCCTCGCTTTTCGATGTAGGCGCGAATCGCCTTTTGCCACCGTACGGCTTCCTTGCGACTGCCGACCACGACCATGGCTTTGGCTTTCCCACTTAGGAGCGGCTGGACGTTTTCCCGGTAGTGCTCGACGACAATCTGCACCTTCTGCGCGATGTTGAAGGGGTGCAGGCGCACCCATTGCATGATGCCCTTCATCGCGGCACTGCGCTCGACCTGCTTCTCGTCGTATTCCTGTCCGTCATGGGCGAGCTTGTACGTCGTATAGTTCTTGAGCACGTCGAGGATGAAGCCTTCCTCGATGGCTTGGCGCATCGAATATACGTGAAACGGCTGCGGTAGCCTATCGGCGCCAAGGCGGCCGAAGAGCTCAAGCGTCTTCTGCTTAGGCGTCGCGGTGAACGCCACGTAGGTTAGGTCCTTGACGCCGGCACGCGCTTCCATTTGCGCGGCGAGCAACGCTTCAGTATCGATTTCCCCACCGTCCTGCAGGTCCGCCCATTCCTCGGCCGACAGAAGCTGCTTGAGCTTGGACGCCGACTCTCCGGTCTGCGAGCTGTGTGCCTCGTCGGCGATGACCGCGAAGCGCTTGCCTTCGGTGGTCGCGAGTTCCTGTACCTCACGCAGGGCGAAGGGGAACGTCTGGATGGTACAGACGATGATTTTCTTGCCATCCTTGAGTGCTTCGCTCAATTGTCCGCTCTTGCTGCCGTGCTCGTTCGTGATACTCGCCACGACGCCCGACGTGCGCTGGAAATCGAAGATGGCTTCTTGCAGCTGTGCATCGAGCACCGTGCGGTCGGACACGACAAGGACGCTGTCGAATATCTTCTGGTGCTCGGCGTCGTGCAGGTCGGCGAGGAAGTGCGCGGTCCAGGCAATCGAATTGGTCTTGCCAGAGCCCGCCGAGTGCTGAATTAGGTAGCGCTGCCCCGCGCCTTTCTCCAGCACGTCGGCGACAAGCTTGCGGGTTGCGTCGAGCTGGTGATAACGCGGGAAGATGACCGTTTTGGGTTGCTTCTTCTCATCGCGTTTGGCAATCATGTACCGGTGGAGGATGTCGAGCCAGCTCTCTCGAGCCCATACATCTTCCCACAGGTAGGCTGTGGCGTAGCCATCGGGGTTCGGCGCATTGCCGGCTGCGCCGTCGTTGCCGCGATTGAACGGCAGAAAGACGGTCGCTGGGCCCGCGAGCTGTGTGGTCATCATGACGTCGCTCTGACTGACGGCGAAGTGCACCAGTGCGCCGCCTGGGAAGCTGAGCAGGGGCTCGGCCAGACCGCTCTTGGGGTGCGGGTGGCGGTCGAATCGGTATTGGTCGACGGCGTCCTGCACGCTCTGTGTGAAATTCGATTTCAGCTCGGCCGTGGCGATGGGAATGCCATTGACGAATAAAACCAGGTCGAGTGCATCTTGCGGATTGTTTGGCGAATGCCGCACCTGGCGTACTACACGAAGCAAGTTGGCGGCGTAGTGCTGCTGGATAGTCGGGTTGAGTGCGAGCGCCGGCTTAAACTGCACCAACGAGAGCGGCTCCTTCAGGCCCAGCATTTCGACGCCGCGCCGGAGCACATCGAGCGTACCGCGTTCGTTGAGGTTCTTGCGTACGCGCTCGGCCAACCGGTCGACCAAAGCGGGGCCGTGGGTCTTCGAAAGGCGCTGCCAGGTTTCAGGCTGACTCACCTCGACCCATGCGAGGAGGTCGGGCATAAAGAGAGCGTTGGTGCGGTCGTACTGTGTCGCATCGCCATCGGCGTACAGCCAACCATTGCCCGCCAAGGATTGGCAGATTTCTTCTTCGAAGTGGTGTTCCTGGTGCAGGTCGGACATGATTCCCCGTTGTGCATTCGATTTCGTTCTATGCAGGTAGCGCCGGCCGGTTGCTCAGTTTTCCGCGTAACTGCGCTCCAGCTGTCGATGGCGGTCAAAATCCGCGCTTTTCCGGCGGCGTCACGTAACGGCGGCATGACACAAGTTTCAAAATCGACGTTGCAGGAGCGACGAACCTGTCGGAAGCGGGATATTGACGCGGGGCGCGA
>NZ_LOVS01000070.1:0-149871 GCF_001523835.1 Burkholderia sp. ABCPW 14
CCGACCCGCCGTTCTGAACGGTACCGCCGTCGCAACACGTCAAAGGGGCCCGAGGGCCCCTGCGTACTTGAGAAAATTACTCAGCATTGCGCCGCCGTTTAAGCGCGGTTTTACGCCGCCATCAACAGGCCGTCGACGCCGATCTCGAGGCCGAGCGTCGCGGCCGTCATGATCCCGGCGACGATCGTCTTCGGCTCGCACTCCTGAAGCTTCGGCGTCGAACTGAACGCGGTTACGGCGAGGCGCGCCATGCGATCCGCCGTCAGATGCTTCGGCAGCGCGAGCGCCATCTGCGGCTTGAACTTGTCGAGGAAGCTGCTGAACGAAGCAACCGGATTATCTTTCTTGCCGGTTGCGACTTGCTTCAGTTGGGCGGTGCTCATGTCGTATGGACTCCGGATAGGGTGTAAGTGGATTGCGTCTGGCGTGGCGTTGGGTTACTTGATCTTCGAAAGACGCAACACGCGGATTTCCTTAGTGCGCGAATACTTCGCGTAGACATCTGGTGCGTCATCCTTCAGCAGCTTCTGGTCGATGCGTGTGTCGTTCTGGTTCTTCCACGTGGCGATCGTGTTGCCACCGGCCGTGAGAACCGCGTTAGGCTGCATATACGCCGTGATGCGATAGCTCAGTTCCTCTTCGGACGCTTCTAGGATCTTGATCTTGGCTTTCACGCCGATCAGGTTGAATACTGCGTCGCGGATCTCGGTATTTGCTTCGATTGAGCCGCCGTTGCTCTTCGCGTAGATCGCCTTGCAGTCGTCGAAGTCGATCGGGTCGGGCGCCACGTCGGCGAGCACGCATTCGTTCCAGAATTCCACGACGCGGCTGCGAATGCCGTCGATGGTTTCTTGGTCGCGCTTCACCCAATAGATGAGCAGGTCGTCCATGCCGATGAGGGTTGCCACGATGCAGAAGTCGCGGCCGGTAATGCCGAGGCCGTGCATGAACTGCGCGGCGTAATCGATCGGCACTTCGTCGGTTCCTTCTTCGCCCCACTTCTTCGCAGCGAACGGGTGCACCGTCTTGCAGTCGCCGTTGATGTGCTCGCCTGAAAACTGGACCACTTCACCAGCGATTTCGATTTCACCAGTCACACGCAGTTCGAAGTCGATCTCGCACGCCAGAAAAGAATGCTCGGCATCTGTGTAGCGCTCGTTCGTGCGCACGAGCTCGACTTCGATCCCTTCATCCTCGAGGCGATCGATGAGCATCTGCAGCACGACCGGCTCCAGGCGGTGACCACGGTCGAAGCGCTTTTGTTGCTCAGGCGTGATCTCTTCGCGCGGCGCGCGGCCCGTCTTCTGAAGCCACAGTTCATGTGGCGTTTTCCACGGGCTTACGCCAAGAATGGCGGCAACGTCGCTGCCGCCGATGAAGCCAAGGCGATTCATTTCCGGTGCGTTCATGCAGGCCTCGATGAGGTTGGGACTGGGTTCGTAAGGACTTCATCCAGCGTACCGAGCATCTGCGGCACGACGAGCCATACGATGATGAAAAGGATCGTGGCGATGACGATCCACAGGGCAAAGAGCTCGCCGACCTTGCGCGCGAAGGACTTCACAGCGCACCTCCAGCACGGAGGCCGACGACCACGTACCAAAGCGCGCCGATGCATGTGAACAGGCCGAATGCCGCGCCGATCGTCAGCGCACGGTGCGCGCGCTCGCAGGCGGCGAGCAGCAGATCGTTGTCGTTTGCGGTGCGCATCATTGGTCCCTGGCCTTTAGCATGGCGTCGGCAACGATATAGGCGACTTCCGCGATCACTTTCGACATCGATGCGTAGATAGCGATAGATGAGGGCTTAAAAGTCATCATCGCAGCGTTCATCGCAGCGTTCATCGCTTTCCCGGCGAACCAGTCGCGGAGATCAACCGGCAATGCGACGTGCGGCGCGTCTTTTTCGTTGCTTTGCGTTGTAGTGTTCACGATTATTCCTTTGCCATTCAGCATGAGATGCGCCAGAGCATTGCTTGCACCAGCTCTTTAGTTTCAAAGGGCCACTCCGCCCGTTATCTGCCGAGAATTGTTCAAACGGCTTCGCTTTTTCGCACCTCGGGCAATATTTGTGGCCCGCAGGCATACTTCTAAAACTGTCTTCCGGCATGAATGCATGTCGGGTGTTGCATGACCGACAGACAATAGCCATCGACCCGTCGCGGTAATGCTGTAGGCTGGCGACTGTTGATTGACCATCCGCAGCTAACCAATTCATCGGAACACCGCAATCCGGGCATTTCAAATCAACTCCGCGCATGTTGTGCAGTTCGGCATGCGCCGGCACCGGTTTCCCGTCCCTTTTTGCTCGAACTCGCATCTGGCCAAACCGATAATGTTTGGCGCACAGATGTTGATGACCCTGCTTCCGCACAGCGGGATCGCCGCATCGAGAGCACGCCGGTCCACCATCGTTGATTTCACTCATCGCGCATTCTCGCGATCCCGTTCCATTTCCCACGATTCCCGCAACACTTCATACGGAACGTCGTCGGGACACAGTTCATCGGCGGCTTTCCGAAGCGTCTCCGCCAATTTGTTCCGATCCCGCGGATTCAACCAACCGAGTTCGACTTTCACATTGTCGATTTCGATTAGGACCTCGGAATATTTGTCGCCGTGGACCGGATAGATATTAAATTTCATCTCAGCATTCCTCCTTCGGCTCATCGAGCATCCAGTCAATCCACGCGAGGCGATCGAACAGAGACTGGTATCCGCAGCGCTCCCCGAAACCATTCTTTCTTTGCCAAGACTCTAAAGGTCCGCAATGGCCAAGTTGGATCTCGATGTAATCTCTAAGCACCTGGCATGCACCTGCAAGTCTCGGGTGTTTGCGTTTGACGCTGTATAGCGCGAAGCAGATATACATTTCTTGACCGCTTTCAATCATCTCGCGCGCATACCTCAACGCCTCGCGCTTCTCAGTGGTCAGCGCCATCACAAACCCCCTCGCGCAATCAACCCTTCGCGCTCGGCAAGATTCGCAGCAAGCTCACGTTCGCCCGACATCGCGTAGCTGATCGCCTGTACCGCAATGTCCATGCCGTGACGGTTCGCATGGCTGCGCGCTTCGTCGTAGGCGTCTTTCAGACTGGAAAGAAGATCGTGTTGCATGGTGGTTCCTTATCGGCGTATCGGCTCGCTCAGGCGATTTGTGCCTTGAATTCCTCCTCGGCCATGCGCTTCATGTCTTCGATGGCTTCATCGTTGCCGCAATAGAAGTCCGGCAAGCGCTCGATCTTCCAGCGCTCGGGATCACTTGCGAGGTAAATGAGGGTGGCTGCCGTCGCCGTTCCCATCGCCCATTCGAGGGCCTTTCCGCCTTCTCCTGCCAGTGTCACGACCCACCCGGCGCGACAGTGCGATGTGCCGCACGAGCTGTGCCAGTTACCCATGTTGAGCGCTCCCGGCTGCGATGCAGCGCCGTGGACTGCTTGGTGGATATTGGGAATTTTCGGAATGCCGCTCAGGTCCGAGCCGCGCAGGTTCGCGTCGCGCAGGTTCGCGTCGCTCAGGTTCGCGTCGCGCAGGTTCGCGTCGCTCAGGTTCGCGCCGCGCAGGTTCGCGTCGCTCAGGTTCGCGCCGCGCAGGTCCGAGCCGATCAGGTTCGCGTCGCTCAGGTTCGCGCCGCGCAGGTCCGAGCCGATCAGGTTCGCGTCGCTCAGGTCCGAGCCGCTCAGGTCCGAGCCGATCAGGTCCGAGCCGATCAGGTTCGCGCCGCTCAGGTCCGAGCCGATCAGGTCCGAGCCGATCAGGTTCGCGCCGCTCAGGTTCGCGCCGCTCAGGTCCGAGCCGATCAGGTTCGCGCCGCGCAGGTTCGCGTCGCTCAGGTTCGCGCCGCGCAGGTCGACGTTTTGCGTATAGGCCAATTCGACAGCCGCTTTCATCGAATCGGCTTCGCATTCGAAAATGACTTTCAGCGTCCAGCGGTTCAGGATTTTGATGTTCATAGTGGTTCTCGGTTTTGGGTTTTGGGTTGTGGTTCAGCGTCGTGGTGGGCTACGTTAGTCAGGCGATCTTGGACAGTTGAAACGCCAACGATTCGATCTCGCGTTTCACATACGAGAAATCTCGATACGTTTCGTAGCCGCTGTCGCCGTACTTTTCGGCTGAGACCGGACAGAGATCGCCGGCGTGAGCGCAGTCGAACCCAAATACCCATAGACCATCCAATGCCTCGACGCCGGGAGCCGAGTAGGTCAGGCCGCCGTGGACATCGATGAGCAGGACGATGCTCGCCGCTTCCTCGGTCGGTGCGTTTGCGCAAAGTAGGTTGATCGTCCCGATCTTGTCGATGTCCACTTCGCGATCCAGTTGGGCCCGCGTTGCCGGTACATCGGCGTTGTAATCCTTGCCGAACCATGGATGCGATTCCGGCACGCCGACGTATCCGCAAAGATGTCCGCTCCACGAAACGCGGCAGATCTCGCATTTCATTCCGTGAGCCTCGAATACTTCTTCGCTCGGCTCGTTCTTCCATGATTGGTCCACGTCGTTCTCCTGTAGCGGGAGGGATTGGTCAACCGCCGCCGCGCTCATCAGCGACGCCAACCGCTATTAAATTGAGCGCCACTTCGCGCAGCAGATGTTCGGTAAGCGCGCCCGCTCCGCCCTTGGCAAGGCGAATCAGTTCGAGCAGGTCTTGGGCGGCGAGGCTCATGATTCGCTCCTGTTCTGGTTGTCGAAAGCCTGTTCCTCGCTGGCTCCGATGACGTGCGCCGCTACGGCAGCCATAAAGCCCATCACCGTCACGCCGCCAGCCACGAACCCGAGAAGGAAACTCGTCATATCCATCTCACACCTCGTCAAAGAAGCGCACCTTTCGGTTGGCACGATCCGCGTGCGCCGCGAAGAATGCGTCGCGCTCTCTGGCAACCGCAGCTTCGAACAGGCGACGTACGATCCGCTCGACCTCGGTCGCTTGCTCGGCCGATTCGGGACGCGCGAACAGTTCCTTGAGGTCGCGCCACTCGTCAGGAGACAGCTCATCGATCTCATCCGCGAGCTGATGGGGAAGAAGGCCGCGCAGAATCGCCAGCTCAAGCGATTCGGTCGGGTCCAGCAGGGCATTCATGATCGACGTCCAATCACGCTGTGCGGCGCCGGCGTGCGGCCAGCCTGTCGCGCGCATAGCGCAGCACCTGGTTCGGGTCCATGTCGCCGAAGTCGGTGCGCCCGCGCATGCCGGTCAGGTAGCCCGACAGCAGGGCTACGGCGTCTCTCTTGGCGGCCAGGTACTCGATGAATTCGAGTTCCTTGTGGGTCGTCCAACTGCGTTCCTTTTCCATTGCGGCCTCGCGGTTCAATCTGTGGTCTGAGGTGGTGTGACCGTGACTTGATAATACAAACGTATTCTTAGGAAGTCAATACGAATGTATTTATCGAAGGCAAAAAAATCCATGCCGCGAGAGCTCTGCTCGAACAGGGCTCTTCGGTCGACATGGATTAATGGTGTCAGGTTCTTATGATTTTCCGCGAGGGCGTTTTCGTCGCGGTTCGGCCGCAATGAGGGCGGCCTTTAGGCAAAGTTTCACGTGCTCGAGCTGGCGCTGCGCGGCACAGGTATCGCATGGGTTTTGATCTTCGCTTTGGTCGATATTACTGACCAAAAGCCTGATTTTTTTCCTGCTTGTTGCTGCTGTCATCCGGCCCCCGAATCGTTAATGCGCTCCCCGCAGAGCATACGAATACGAGGCATCAATGTACATGTTTAGAACTTGCAGCGCTCTTACGTCTGCTTGGTTTTTGTGCTGTCTTGGCCTGCATGTGAGGGAAAATCCCTACGCGCTTGGAGAATGTAGCGAATGCCGGCGATGGTCATCTCTCTGTCTGCGCCCCCAATTTGATCAATCGCTATGAGGATTTCGACGAGCTCACGCATGTCGCGTGAAAGCGCGGCGAAAGATTTCTCCAATTTCGAAGCGCGGCGTTGGACGGCGTCCGGAAGTGAAGAGGGCTGAGAAACAGCGACGGGCGCGGCGTTGGTGCCAAGATCCGTTTCTGCGGGAATGCCCTCGGCCGCCGACGTCAGGCCAAGCTCGAGAGGATTGAGCCCAAGGGCGCGCACGATCTCGAGCAATTTCGTCGTGCTGCGGTTGCGTCCGCTTTCAAGATGACCAACGGTCCCCTGGCTGACCCCCGAGCGTTTCGCTAGCTCTTGCTGCGTCCACTCCTTGTCCAGCCGGGCCTTCTTGATGATCGGTCCGATGTCAATATTACTCATGTAGTGGATTTTGCCGATAGATCCAAATACTTGGGTAGATTTTGGGCTTTGCATTCAACTACGTTTGTATTAGACTGTGTGGTGTCAATCTTCCGGACGCACAGCCATGGATGCAAAGCAACTCATCATCGCCTTGCGCAAGCATGGCTTGTCGCAAACGGCGATCGCGGAGAAGTGCGGCTTGTCTCAAGGTGCGATCAGCCATATCGAGATCGGGCGCCGCAAGAACGTGCTGCTCAGCACTCAACAGCAGCTCGAACGTCTGTATGCGGAGACGTGCTTAGCCGAAGGCGTTGCTGATAATTCCGAAACGCCCGGAGAGGTGGTCGCATGAGCCAACTTTCAATGCAGCGTACCTCCGCGTACTGCTTTCAGCGTCTCGCAGGCATTCCAGTTCCTGACAGGACCGGCGAAAGTGATAACTGGCTTTCCCGTTGGATCTTCAACCCACGCATTCATGACGGTGAGTCCTCTCCCCAGACCTGCAACGCCAACCATTTCCTGCACGATGAATCGCGAGTCGACGGGGAAGTAAGCATTCGTTGCAGTGCCACATACAACGAAAACTTCCCCTTCTTCTACAGGGGAACGGTACACGCGTACGTTCAGGAATTCTTCCGTGCGAAGCGCATTCGCTGGGAGCCAATACATATGAATTGGCACGGCTTCTTCCGCGAGGGCCTTGATCTCGTCGTCGGTTGGCGCAGATGCGCCGGATGCCAGAGGGGAGAGCGCTGCCGCAAAGGCAACTGCAAACAAGGATGCGAGTGCTTTCATTTTCTTTCCTTTCCTAAGCGTAGGACGCCATGAAGGCTGCCTATTTGCCACCCACCAGCGCTTTCAGAGCGTTGCGAATCGTGCGTTCGTACACCTCATGCGTGTTTGGAGTTTCGCGCGCAGACGCCTCGCTCAGGTGCGTGGTGGCCGCACGCAGGAGCACCGCGACATCGCCTTGCTGCGGATGCGTTTTCAGCAATAGTCGTATCGCAGTCATGCACAGGTCGATCCGCGCCTGCTGTTCCACGATGCAGTTGAACAACTTCAGATCTTTCCGGTTAGCTCGCCATTCCATCAGGCGTCGATCCCACCCAAGCGAAAAGGCCACGAAGACTCCCAATCCGATGAGGATGAAAAACGTTTTCATGAATTTCTCCTTTGTCAACGAAGGGTGAAGTGATGCCACGAAGATTCTTCCCGATTCGGCGCGCATGCAAGCCCAGTATTCGCAGCGGTGCATCTAGCCGCCGAGCCGGCTCCCCCGGAAATTCGGGTTCGCTCGCAACGCCTCGATCACCGAATTCGCTTCTGCCGATGCAGCCGCAGTGCCATGGTGAGCGGCCGGATTTGAGTCCGGCATTGCAAGAACTCTTTCGACATACCCACGAAAGTCTTT
Organism: Burkholderia sp. ABCPW 14; assembly: GCF_001523835.1. Taxonomy (NCBI): domain Bacteria; kingdom Pseudomonadati; phylum Pseudomonadota; class Betaproteobacteria; order Burkholderiales; family Burkholderiaceae; genus Burkholderia; species Burkholderia sp. ABCPW 14. Next base: position 7,619 of record NZ_LOVS01000070.1, read on the forward strand.
TAGAGCTGCATCCGGTTCCGGATGCGTCCGTGCAATCGCATGAAGCGCTGCACTCTGCACGGAGAGGCGCATTTGCATGGCCACGAACTGCCGTTGCAGCGTTGCGATCACTTCTGCGTCGCCCTTTTCGGGCATAGGCGCTGGATTTTTTCTGCTCATGGGACTCTCCTTTCATGAAAGTCATTGACGTAGGGGTACGCAATTCTGGCATGACTGGAGACTCCTTCTTTCCGGGTGCCCGCCGCATTTGCGCGGGCATCACTTCCATTTGCGGCTGTTGCTGCGCACCTCTGTGCTTGCGCGTCACCGCACATCGTGCGGGAAGCCCGCCATGAGCACAGTCTCGCCGACGATTGCCGAACGCGCACGCAAGTTCATGTCGATCGCAATGCAGCGAATTTCGGCGATCGGGCAAAACACGATCGCCACTGAAATCGGCGTTTCACCGCCGACGATCTCGCGCTTCGTTTCGGACGATCTCGAACGCGCATGCCAGGTGCTGGCCGCAGCCGGGCTGAAGCTAGTACCGGCGGAAATGCAGTGCTTTCCTCCGCGCAAAGTCGCGATCTTGATGGAGCTCGCGCGCGACCATCTCAATCAGCTCGAGAACGTCGAACAGCTAACGTGGGAAGACCGGCGGACAGGATCGGGCGATACAGCGAAACCATGAAAGACCATGAAATTGCACAAAGCTCGCTGGGAAGAATTGAATGCCGATTTCGTCGGCTCTGCGTTTCTTCTGCTCGGTGAAAGGAGGTTTTTATGACAGAACTCCCGAATCCTCTCACCGATGCTGAACGCGAGTTACGCATCCATGAACTCGGCGAATCGATGGTTGCAGCCGAGTCTAAATACGTCCGGGCCATTCTGTGGCAGCAGATGCGTGAGCTTATTGTGCAGCGCTCGCAAGCTCAGGTGGAACGAATGGAGAAGCAAAAGGGGCTTCGGTGAACTTCTATAAGCACCACATCGGTGATTACGACCAGGCGACTCGACATCTGTCGTTTGTCGAGGACGCGGCATATTCGCGACTGATCAGGAAATACTATGCGGAAGAGCGCCCTTTGCCAGTTTCAGTCGAAAAAATTCAAAAGTTGATCGGGGCACGCAGTAAAGAAGAGAAAAAGGCTGTTTTGACGGTGCTGGAAGAATTCTTCGAATTGCGCGAGGACGGCTACCACAATTTGCGCTGTGACTCAGAGCTGGAAGCCGCTCAGGCTAAGGCTGAGCGCAATCGCGCTGTTGGGAAGCTGGGCGGTAGACCGAAGAAATCTGGCAACCCAGATGAAACCCATGAAGAACCCATAGATAACCCAGATGGTTTATTTGTGGAACCCACACAAAACCCTAGCCAGACTCCAGACTCCAGACTCCAGACAACAGCTTTAACTTCTTCTGCCCCGAGCGAAAAAATCTCGCTCGGCGCCGACGGATGGATTGGCATCCCAGAAGGCCTCCTGAGGCAGTGGGGCAGGGCTTACCCGGCCGTGAACATCGACGGTGAGCTTGCGAAGGCGGCAGCATGGATCATCGCCAACCCTGCGAATCGAAAGTCGAACTACGCCCGGTTCCTGACGAACTGGCTTGCGAAGGCTCAGGACCGTGCACCGCGTTTGAACGGCATGAACGGCCACCGCAGCCCTGACGAAATTTTCGGGTGACGCCATGGACCTCCGATTCCCCGGCAACTCTGCCGAACTCGTCGCCATGCGCAAGGGCGGCAACGTGCCGGCGCTCCCGGTGCTCGTGACCTTGGCCGGCCCGCTTCCGTGGTCGAACACCACGCTTCGCGCAACCGCCGGCGAGCGTTACGACTGGCGTCCGATCCGTGCGCTCGACGTCGAGGTCTTTGCTTCGAGAAACGTCGCATGGAGCGATCTGGTCCACACGCTTGCGGATATCGCAGCGGCAATTCCCAACACGCTCGCACTGACTTTCCGCGAAGGTCCTAGCATCGACTGCGGGCAAATGCGCGTCGTGCCGGGCCAAGATTTCGCACTCTTCGACTGGTTGCCGCTGCCGCTCGACCAAGCGCATTGGCATGCCTCGCGCGTCATCGCAAACCGCCTGCTCAATGCGCTCGGCCGCGATCTTCCGAATCCCTATGACCGAGCGTGCGAGCTCGTCTTGCAGCTCGCCGATGAAAGCCATGCAAACGTCGCGGAGGTGGCCTGATGGCCCGAACCATTCCTGATTCGATCGATTGGGATGCATACGCTTCCGACGAGGATGACGGACGCTCAGATGTGCGCCCTGCCCACGAGTTCATCGATGAGCTCGTCGATCACCTGTACGGCGAAGAAGAGCAACAGACGGGTGTCGCGACGCCATGGCCGAGCGTGGGCAATGACATCGCATTTCGTCCGGGCGAGGTGACGCTATGGGGCGGCGTGAACGGTCATGGAAAATCGGCCGTGCTCGGCTACGCGATGCTTCATGCGCTGACGGCGGCCGAACGCGTCTGTATCGCTTCGATGGAGATGCGACCGCGGGCCACGATGGAGCGATTGACGAGGCAGGCCGCATGCACCGAACGTCCTGGGTCCGATTATCTGCAAGCGTTCGGCCGTTGGACGAACGATCGGCTTTGGATCTACAACCACGTCGGCACTGTGCCGCGGAATCGGATGCTTGCGGTATCGCGCTATTGCCGCCGTGAGCTGAACGTTTCGCATATGGTCATCGACAGCCTGCTCAAGTGCGGCATAGCGCCGGACGACTACGCTGGGCAGAAGGCATTCGTCGACGCGCTTTGCTCGCTTGCACGCGACACCGATCTGCACATCCATCTCGTGCATCACGCACGCAAGGGCGAGAGGGAATCGGACATTCCAGACAAGTTCGACCTTAAAGGCGCAGGCGAGATCACCGATCTCGTCGACAACGTGCTGATCGTCCATCGCAACAAACGCAAGGAAGCCGATCTGCGGAAAACCGATCTGTCGGACGAAAAGCGCGCCGCCGTCGAGAGTTCGGCAGACACGGTGCTGATCTGCGCGAAGCAGCGACATTACACGTGGGAAGGAAACATCCGCCTCTGGTTCGATCCTGCGAGCTTGCAGTTTCGCGATGATCGGAGCGGTGCCCAACGCTATCTCGATCTGCGATCGGGGCAATGGATTGCTCAATGGGGGACGCAACGATGATCGGCAAGCCATTGTTTCCTGCCCAAAATCCGGAGGCGCAATGATCATCGTGGGGATCGATCCAGGCATCCATGGCGCCATCGCCACGCTCACCGCCAGCGACTTTGCGCACGTCATCGATATGCCGATCCGTCCATCTCATCGCGGCGGCAAGATCCGCAACGAGGTCGACCCGCTCGCGCTGCGCGATGAACTGCGCAAGCTCGTGCCGCCCGATGAGAAGGGAATCGTCGTGATGGAGGACCTAAACGCGTTCATCGGCGGCGGAGCGCGTGTAGGCTCGATGGCATCTCAGGCATCGCTAGCCGCGACGAAGGCCGTGGTGAGGACGGTATGCGAGCTCGCGGGTCTTCCCATTACCCATGTCTCGCCGAAGGCATGGCAGGCGTTCTACGGCATCGCTACGCGGGTCGAGTCGACGAAGAAGCAGTCGCTGCGTATCGCGCGAGAGATGTTCGGGCGTGAGCTGTGCCCCCTCGAGCGACACGATGGGCGGGCTGATGCGCTGCTGATTGCACGCTTTGCACTGAGGACGATGACATGAGCCCGTATTTCTGGCGATCCCACGAGAAAGCGCTTGTCGCGCGCATGTACGAAGCCGGCGCGCCATTGCGCGACATCGCTGCGGCTACCGGCGTAAGTGACGACACGGTGCGGCGCGCGGTGGGTCGGTGGAAGCTACGCCGTCCGGCGGGTCACATCGGCATCGAGACGCGCACCAATCTCGCATGGCCGCGCATCCGTCTCGCGCTTGAGCAGCACGGCCCGATGTCGACGCCCGAACTGTGCGTTGCGACCGGCATGATGAAGAGCGTTGTCGTGCGCAACCTGGCGCGGTATCGCGGCGAAATGCATGTGGCGCGCTGGATTCCTACGTCGCGCAGGCCAGCTGCGGTATGGGCGCTCGGCCCCGGCACAGACGCCATCAAGCCTCTCAAGGTGCGCCGCGTGATGCGTACGCAGGCTAATCCCTTCCTCGTCGCGCTAGGAGCCATCGCCGCGCCGAAGAACCACCGCGGGCGTGTGATCGAGATGCTCGATGAGCCCGAAACCGTTTGAACGAAACTCTTTCGAGGGGAACGAAATGGCTGAGAAGAAGTGGATTCAGGGCGCGGTGAAGCATCCCGGTGCGCTGCGCAAGGAACTGGGCGTCAAGAAGGGCGAGAAGATCCCCGAGAAAAAGCTCGACGCCGCGGCGAAGAAGAGCGGCAAGGAAGGTAAGCGCGCGAGGTTGGCAAAGACTTTGCGGAAGATGGGGAGCAAGTGATCGTGGAGCTACCTGAAATTCCAATGGGAAGCGTTGTAGAGGTGCTGGGAAACATCGTAGAGACACATATGCTCGATCCGTATTTCGTGCCGCTTGGCACGCGCATCAATGCGCGTTATGACACGATGATCGACGGCCAACAGCGGGTCCTCTGGGCAACCTTCACTTCTTCCGATGAGAGAGGAACGGCGACTGAGCAACTTCTCAGATTTCGTCCACTTGCTTGCAGTCATTTCGAAAGCGAAGAGAGGCGCATCTTGGCCGAAAAAACTCGCGAGTTGCCGAAGGAGGCATGAGCATGGCAGCGCACAAGGGAATGGAAAACCTGCGGCCGCGCGCGTCATCGTACAAGCCGGAATACGCCGAGCTCGCGCGCAACTACGCGCTGCTCGGCGCGACGATCGAAGAGATCGGGCCGCTGCTCGGCGTGACCGGCCGTACGATCAAGAACTGGAAGAAGGCGCATCCGGAGTTCGCCGAGGCGATTGCGATCGGCAACAAGCATGCGGACGCGAAGGTGATCGGACGCGCCTTCGAGCGATGCGTGGAAGGCGATTCGACCATGCTCATCTTCTGGCTGAAGAATCGGATGGGATGGCGCGACAGGCGCGATACGCAACTCAGTGGGCCCGGCGGCGAACCGCTCACGGTCCAGATCGTGCGCTTCGGGGAGGTCGATGAAGATCCGCCTGCCGAATAATTGGCATCCTCGCGCCTATCAGCGGCCAGCTTGGGACTACCTCGAACGGGGTGGCAAGCATGCCGAATTGATCTGGTGTCGTCGCGCCGGCAAGGACGATATCGCGCTGCATAGAACGGCCGTGTCGGCGTTCGAGCGCGTCGGTACGTACTGGCACATGCTGCCGATGGCATCGCAGGCACGCAAGGCGATCTGGAACGCGGTGAACCCGCACACGGGCCGCAAGCGGATCGACGAGGCGTTTCCGGACGCGATCCGCGCACGCAAGAACGATCAGGAGATGTACATCGAGTTCGTCAACGGCTCGACATGGCAGGTGGTGGGATCCGACAATTACAACTCGATGGTCGGCGCGCCTCCGGTCGGCATCGTCTATTCGGAGTGGGCATTGTCGAATCCTTCCGCGAAGGCCTATCTGCGTCCGATCCTGGCTGAAAACGGTGGTTGGCAAATCTTCATCACCACGCCGCGCGGCAAGAACCACGCATATACGACCTATCAGAATGCCTCGCGCGACGAGCAGGCTTTCGCTCAAATCCTGACGGCCAATCAGACCGGCCAATACGATGCCGAGCAACTCGATCGGCTGCGCGCCGAATACGTTGCCGACTTCGGCGAGACGATGGGCAACGCGCTCTTCGAGCAGGAATTCCTGTGCTCGTTCGAATCGCCCATTCTCGGCGCGGTCTACGCCAAAGAGCTTCGGGAAGCAGCTGATCGCATTACGCGCGTGCCGCACGATCCGACGAAGCCGGTGCATCTGTTTTGGGACTTGGGCCGCGCCGACAAGACGGCGATCTGGTTCGCTCAGTTTGCGCACATGGAGTATCGCGTCATCGATTACCTGGAAGGAACCGGCAAGCACATCGGCGAGTATGCGCACGCCCTCCAAGGAAAGCGGTACGTCTATGCCGATTGCTGGCTGCCGCATGACGCCGAGCACGAGTTGCTTGCTTCGAAGCGGACAGTGGCGCAGCAATTGAAGGATGCCGGATTCAAAGTGCGGATCGTGCCGAAGACATCGATCGAGACGCGCATTCAGGCCGCTCGCCTGCTTTTTCCGTTGCTGTGGATCGATGGCGAACGATGCGAAGAGGGCCTGCAAGCGCTGCGCAGCTATCACTACGACGTCGATCCGGACACCAAGCAATTTAGCAAGGATCCCGTGCATGACTGGTCCTCGCATGCGGCCGATGCATTCGGATACATGGCGGTCGCGATGAAAGAGCCGAAGAAAGAAGCGCCGCCCGTGGAGATACCGCGAACGGTCAATCATTGGAATAAGGGGAGACGATGAAATACGCGCCAGACATTCTGCTGCGCCGTCGATGCGATTTGGGTCTATGCATTGACGAGCGCGACTATCTGCGGGAAATGCGCCGACTAAAGATCAAGTCGCCAAGTGATTTTGTGACCGCCGGAAAATCCGCGACGATGCACTGGTTCGATCATAAGCGCGGAGGGGATGATCTCGCGATCGTGTGCATCGACATGATGCGTTTGAGAAAGTGTCCCGGTACCGCGATCGCGGCACTTCTTGTTCACGAGGCTGTTCACGTCTTTCAGCGCATCCGGGAAAGTATGGGCGAGGAACAGCCGAGCTCAGAATTCGAGGCTTATTCGATCCAACGGATCAGCCAAGACCTGATGCTCATGTACCAGCAATCGATGAAGAAGGTGAAACGGCAATCCAGTTGAACTAAGATTCATCCCATTCAGCCATTCGTAGCCGCGTATCGGATGTGCAGTGAGCAGTTCCACGCGAGTTCAGTTTCATCCGCCCAGGATGGTTTTGCCGCGCATGCGGCGTTCATTGAACTCGCACATCATGACCCGACCCAAATCCGAAATCGAAGCCGCGCTCGTCGAAGAGTCGCTCAAGCATTTCGACTACGCGTACAAGTCTCAGCAAGAAATCCGCCTGAAGTGCCTGCAAGATCGACGCTTCGTGTTCGTCGATGGCGCGCAGTGGGAGGACGCACTGCGCCTGCAATTCGACAACAAGCCGCGCTTCGAGCTGAACAAGCTACACATGGCCTGCGTGCGCATCTTCAACGAGTACCGGGCGAACCGTATCGACGTGAAGTTCGAGCCGAATGACGACGATGCGGATCAGCATACATCCGAGACGCTCGAAGGCATGTACCGCGGCGACGAGCAACGCTCGGGCGGTCAGGAAGCCTATGACAACGCGTTCGAGGAAGGTATCTCCGGTGGCTTCGGCGCATGGCGTTTGCGAAACGAGTACACCGACGAATACGACGAGGACGACGATTCGCAGAAGATCGTGTTCGAGCCGATCTATGACGCCGACTCATCGGTGTTTTGGGATCTAGGCGGCAAGCGCTACGACAAGAGCGACGCAAAGCGGTGCTGGGTCATCACGTCGATGTCGCGCGACGAATACCAGGACACCTATGGCGAGACCGATTCGAGCGATCCATTCGGCAATGCCGGGATGGGTCAACCGGCGACGTTCCGCAAGGTCCAGAAAATGACCGAGTTCGACTGGTACACGCCGGACGTCATCTACGTCGCCGAGTATTACCACGCCGAGGAAGTGAAGAAGAAGGTGCACGTCTATCGGATGCTTAACCAGAACACGAAGGACGTGAGAATCGATGATGCGGATCTTGAAGACAAGACGCGCGAGGACATGCAGGCGCAGGGCTATACGCATGTGCGCACGCGCACGGTGAAGCAGCGCCGCGTGCATAAGTGGATTCACGATGGCGGGAAGGTGCTTGAGGATTGCGGGTTAATCGCCGGGCCGAATATCCCGATCGTGCCGTTCTACGGCAAGCGCGCGTTCATCGACAACCAAGAGCGGATCATGTCGCACATCCGCTTGGGCAAGGATGCGCAGCGCCTGCTCAATATGCAGATCTCGTTGCTCGCGATCATCACCGCGCTCGCGCCGCGCCGCAAACCGATCTTTGTGCCGGAGCAGGTGCGCGGCCATGAAATGAAGTGGGCGAACGACAACATCGACGACAACCCGTTCCTGATGATCAACCCGATCGAAAATCCGGACGGTACTGTGACGCCGGCCGGTCCGGTCGGTTACACGGAACCTCCGCCGATTCCGGAGTCGCTCGCCGCGCTGTTGCAGATCGTCGATTCCAGCATCAAGGAACTGACCGGCAATCAGGAGGCCGGCGAGCAGGTCGTCTCGAATGTCTCCGATGCGCTGATGGAGCGCGTGCAGGCGAAGGTCGACATGATGGCCTTCATCTACATGGACAACATGGCGAAGTCGATGCAGCGCTCGGGCGAGATCTGGCTCGGGATGGCACGCGAAATCTACGACGAAGAAAGCCGTCGGGTCGTGACGGTCGGCAAGGATGGCAAGCGCGGCAAGGCGGTACTGAAACAGCCGCGCCTCGTCGATGGCGTGCCGCAGATCACCAACGATCCGACGAAGGGCAAGTTCGAGGTGACGGTCGACGTCGGGCCGGCCTTCAAGAGCCGGCGCGACAGCACGGTTCGATCGCTGGTGTCGATGCTTCAGTTCATCCAAGACCCGCAGCTCGCCTCGATCGTCGTCTCGCTGACGCTGACCAACATGGATGGCGAAGGGCTCGACGATTTGCAGGAGTTTCTGCGGATGCAGCTCGTCAAGCTGGGCGTCATCAAGCCCAACGATTCGGAACGCAAGCAGCTCGAGGCGCAGCAGCAAGCCGCGGCCAATCAGCCGCCCGATCCGCAGTCGCAATACCTGCTCGCCGCCGCTGAGCGCGAACAGGCTGGCGCCGGCAAGGCGCATGCGGAAACCATCAAGACCCTGGCGGATGCCGCCAACAGCCGCGCGGACGCGATCGCGCGGCTCGCCAATGCGCGCCGTGAGGATCTGATGGGCGCCTACGAAATCCTGCAAACGCTGATCGGACAAACGGGGCAGGATGCTGTCGTCGCCCAGAAAACCACGCAATAATCTGTGGCATGAGTAGGATATATAGCAATTTAAGTGCTCTGATTCTTGATTTTGTTGACATTTAATGCTAACAATGCGTCAGGCTCTCCGCGAGGCCTGAATCGCGAGTCGATACGGTGATCGAATGGACAACACGGCAGAAACGCCCGAAGCGCAGCAAGACGATGTGCTCGATGCAGGACTGGATGACCCGGCGGCCGACCTCGGCGAGCAGGACATCGACCCAGCCGCAAATGGCGAGCAGCCCGAGACCCCCGAAGGCGGTCCCGAAGGCTCGGCAGGCGAAGGCGATACCGACAACGAGCTCACCCTGCAATTCGGCGATGAGGCACCGCCGGCCTCAGCCAGCCAAGAGCAGCAGAACGCACCACAGTGGGTGAAAGACCTTCGCAAGCAGTACGCGGAAGCGCAGCGCAAGCTGCGCGAGTTCGAGGCGAAGGAAAAGACGCAGCAGCAATCGCAGCAGACGCAGCCTCCGACGCTCGGCCCGAAGCCGAAACTCGAGGAATTCGACTACGACGAAGGCAAGTTCGATGACGCGCTCGGCAAGTGGTACGACGCCAAGCGCCAAGTCGATGCCGCGGAAGCCGAAAAGCGTCAGGCAGCGGAAGCGCGCCAGCGAGCCATCCAGGAACGTCAGGAAGGCTACGTCAAGGAAGCGCGTGAGTTGCGCGTCAAGGACTACCAAGACGCAGAAACGGAAGTCGTCGCGGCCCTGTCCGTCGAGCAGCAAGGCATCTTGCTAGCCGGTGCTGACAAGCCCGCGCTTCTGGTCTACGCCTTGGGTCGTAATCCCACCAAGCTGCAACCGCTGGCCCAAATCAAAGATCCCGTCCGGTTCGCATTCGCGGCGGCCAAGCTCGAAAAGGAGTTGAAAGTGACGTCTGCCCGCACTGCGACCAAGCCCGCGCCCGAAGGGCGCATCTCGTCTTCGTCTGGCGCTCCGGCGGCTGGCGGCGGCGAGAGGAAACTCGAGCAGCTGCGAGCTGAGGCGGAGAAGACCGGCGATTATTCGAAGGTCGTCGCATACAAGCAACAACTGAAGCGAGCGCATAACCAGCGCAAATAGTAGGTTGTCGCGGCTGCTCTGATGCCAACTTGGACAGGAGCAGCACAAATGAGCAACGCGTTTTCGAAAGAGGAACGTGTCGCCTTCGAGCAATTGCTCGAAGGCTTCAACGATATGCTGGTGCTGTCGCGGCTGGTCAAGAAATATTCGACCGATCAGCAGGCGATGGAACGGTCTTTTAACACCATCTGGCGCCCGATGCCGTACATCTCGCAGTCGTATGCGGGTATCGATATGACGGGCAATTTCAACAGCTATACACAGCTGGCGGTACCGGCACAGATCAATCAGCCGCGCTCGGTGCCATGGACCATGACTGCACTCGAGCTACGCGATGCGCTGCAAGAGAATCGCCTCGGCGAATCCGCCAAGAAGAAACTCGCTTCAGACATCAACGTCGCGGTGAACAATGCGGTAACGTCGCTCGGCTCGTTGGTGGTCAAGCGTACGTCGGCCGCGTCCGGCTTCGACGACATCGCAGCAATCGACGCGATCTACAACGAACAGGGCATCGGCGCCGACGATCGCTATGCAGCGTTCGTGTCGCGCGACTATAACTCGATGGCGAGCAATCTCGCGGCGCGTCAGACGATGCAAGGCCGTCCCGAAACCGCTTACGACAAGGCATATATCGGCGAGGTCGCGAATTTCGGCGTGTTCAAGATGGACTACGCGCCGCGGATCGCAGCGGCCGGCGGTGGCGCCATCACGATCGGTGCAGCGAATCAGTTCTATGTTCCGCAAGCGACCGTCGCCGCCTCGTATGGCGAAGTGACGAACGTCGATAACCGCTTCCAGACGATCGTCGTCAGCTCGACGACCGGCGTATTGGCTGGCGACTGCTTCCAGGTCGCAGGCTCCAACTCGGTCCATCACATCACGAAGCAGGACACGGGCCAGCCGAAGACCTTCCGCGTCGTATCGGTGGTCGACAGCACGCATCTGCAAATCACGCCGCCGTTCATCAGCGGCCAAGGCGGTTCGAATGCCGAAATCTGCTACCAAAACGTGTCGGCGACGCCGGCCAACGGTGCGGCGATCACGTGGCTGAACACCGCCGCGTCGTCGCTCAATCCGCACTGGAAGAAGGATGCGATCGAACTGCTGCCCGGCCGCTTTGCGCCGCCGACCGATGCCGGTGCGCAAGTGCTGCGCGCGACGACAGAGCAAGGGATCGAAATGTCGCTCGAAAAGTTCTACGACATCAAGACCAAGACCATCCTGTACCGCGCTGACGTGTTCTTCGGCGTCGCCGTACTCAACACCGAGATGTGTGGTGTCGAGCTGTTCAACCAGGTGTAAGGAGAGATCATGCAAATCACTCGCTCCACAGACTTTGGGCAAAAGGGCATCGGTCCAGGCGCCGGGGCCGGATATACGTATGAGCCTGTCACGCAGCTTGTTTCCGCGTCCAACGATCCGAATCCCGTCAACTACAACGCGCAAAACAATGACTTCCTGATTCTCGTCGATGCATCAAGCCAAAACGTGCAGATCACGTTGCCAGCCGCTTCGGTATCGAAAGGGCAGCACAAGATGATCAAGCGTAGCGATACGGCATTCGCGGCGGCGAATTCGGTTTCGCTCGTCACGGTTGATGGGTCGCAGATCGAAGGCTCTGCATCGCAATCGCTGACTGCGCAGAATTCGATCGTCGAAGTGAAGTCAGACGGGGCGCAATGGCAGGTCATCGGCGGCACGAATAGCGCCGCATGGGGAGCTGCCGGTGCAATTGCTGCGCTCACCGTGGGGGCTTCGCCGTTTGCCTATACGGCGCAGGCGGCTGGCACCGTCGTCATTAGCGGTGGCACCGTATCGGCGGTAACGCTCAAACGCGGCTCGCCTGCGGCTATTTCGGTGGGTGAGACTGCCGGTGTCGTACCGGTATCGGCAGGCGACATCGTGACCGTCACCTATACCGTGGCACCGACGATGGACTTCGTACCGCGGTAACGCGGACGATCTTGAGCCGCCCTTCTGGGCGGCCTCTCACTTTTTGGAGATCACGGAATGATCCCGCTGAAAAAAGCCACGATGCTCTATCGCAAGGGTACCCAAGAGCTGATTCACAAGATCCACGTCGACTGGATCATCGTCGACGAAGCCGACGTCGCCACGCATCTCGAGCAGGGCTGGCATCGCACGCCGGCCGACGTGATCGAGGCGCAGCAGGCCGAAGAAGCGGCGCGCGCGGCCGCGGCCTCGAAGGCTGCTAAGAAAGCTGACCAACCGCAATTGATCGAGAAGCAATCGTGACCACGAAAGGCGATTTGGTCGAAGCCGCATATGAGGAAATCGCGCTCGCGGGCTACGTGTTCGATCTGAGCCCAGAAGAGCGCAATACGGCACTGCTGCGCCTCGAACGGATGGCCGCATCTTTTGATGCGCGCGGCATCCGCATCGGCTACAACCTGGCAGGAAAGAGCGCATCGCTCAATGATGACGCGGGCATTCCCGATTGGGCCGAAGAGCCGTTCTATACGAACCTCGCGAAACGCCTCGCGCCGACGCTCGGCAAGCAGTTGAGCATGGAAACGATGCGCGCGGCCGCCGCTGGCTATCGGACGCTGCTGCTCGGCAATTACGAGATTCCGCAGATGCAAATGCCGCGGCACATGCCGATCGGACTGGGCAATCGACGCAACACGAAGAATCAGCAATTCTTCGCGCCCGTGGATCGCGTCACGACGACCAACGATGCGACGCTCGAGCCGAGCGGCAATCCGTGGCCGGATTCGAATTGAGGACACGTCATGTCGAACATCAATCAGCTGTCCCCAGACATCTCGCCGCAGCTCGCGGACCAACTGGCGATCTGGAATCAGAACGCCGGCCAACCGCGCAAGGTGGCGTTGTCGGCGCTTCTGTCGCTGTTCCAATCGAGTTTCGTGTTCTCGACCGGCGGTTTGTTGCTGGCGAGTTCGCTGTATGCGCTGCGCCGCACGCAGACTGAGAACGTTGCGCTGACCACGACGCCGGCCGTGATCGCGCCGTATGACGCCAACGGCGCCTCGACGCTGAAGATGGGCGGCCAGACGCTGACCGAGAACGTGACGACAGGCATCTTGCAGGCGACCCGCGCGATCAAGGCGTGCGCGTTCTGGGTCGCGCTGATCGGCTCGCTGCCGTCGCCGCGCGTGCTGACGCTTCAGGTACAGACCGGCCCGGTGGGCGGCCCGATGTACACGTCCGAATTCCAGGCGCTCATCGCCCAGACTGGCGCATCGCAGGCGTTCAGCTTCTCGGGCATCCTGCAAAACCCGAACAACGTCAATGCGCAGATCAACATGGGCGACGTGATTCAGCTCGTCGCATCGGCCGATGCGGCGACGACGTTTTCCCTCAGCCGCGCGACCCTGATCGTGCAGCCACTCGACGGAGTGTGAGACATGGCTTTCAATCAACCGTTTTCGCCGGCCCAAGGGCAGACGCAGGTCGTCTCGGTATCGAGCACGCACACCGAAATCGGCGTCGATGCACTGGCGAAGCAGGTTAGGGTACTCAATCCGAACGCTTTCCCGGTCTACGTGCGCTTTTCGATCTCCGGCAATCCGGCGGCGGCCTCCGCGCCCAGCTCCGGCCTGTCCGGCGATTACCCGATCGGTCCGAATTCGTCCGAGGTCGTCACGAAAGCCGATACGTACGGCGCGATGTCGCTAATCACCGATACCGGCAATAGCGGCAAGGTCTATGTGACGCCGGGCGAAGGTTTCCAGAGCGCGGCTGCCTGACATGCCCCAAATCCCACTCGCCTCGGGCACCTACACCGACGTCGGCGCGGAATTTCGCACGTCGTATCCGCGCAATCTCGTGCCCGTCATGAAGAGCACCGGCATCAGCAAGATGTTCCTGCGCTCGGCCGAGGGTCTCACGCGCTTCGACGTGGGCGCGCCGACGCTCGTCGGCCATGACCGCGGCGGCATCAACTGGCTCGGGACCTGCTATCGCGTGATCGGCACCAATTTCGTATCGGTGAACGCGCTCGGCGCGGTGAAGGTGCTCGGACAGCTTCCCGATGATGGCGAGCCGGTGGCGATGGCCTACGGCTACCAGAATCAGGGCATCGGAATCGTCACGGCGAAGCAACTTTTTTTCTACACGATCCAGAAGCCGGACGGCACCACGCAGGCAAATCCGACACTTCAGCAGTGCACCGATTCGAATGTCGGCAGCCCGATCGATCTGATCTGGTTCGCCGGCTACTTCGCGCTGACCGATCACACATCGGTCTACGTCACGCAGCTTGCGAACCAGTTCACGTTCAACTCGCAGCTGTTCGGCAGCGATAGCAATGCGGCCGATCCGATCAACTGCCTTTGGAAGTTCCGAAACGAACTCTATCTCGGCAATCGCTACACGATCGCGGTATTCGACAATACTGGCGGACTCGGCTTTCCGTTCACCGAAAACACCGGCGCGACGATCCAGAAGGGCGTCATCGGTCCCTATGCGAAGACCCTGACGAGTCAGGGTTTCGCCTTTGTCGGCGGCGCGCCGGACGAAGCGCCGAGCGTCTGGTTGTCGGTCGGTCTTGGCGTTGCGACGAAGATCGCCGCGCGCGAGGTCGAAATGATCCTCGCGCAGTACACCGAGGCGCAGCTCTACAATGCCGCGCTCGAGTACCGCGCCGAGAAAGAGCAGCAGTTCATCTATCTACATCTGGCCGACTATACGCTCGTCTATGACGTGGCCGGTTCTCAGGCGGCCGAGCAGCCGCTGTGGTTCCTGCTCGACTCGAGTTCGGATGGCACCGGCGCATGGCGCGCATGGCACCCGGTCTATTGCTACGGCAAGTTCCTGATGGGCGACAAGTTCGATCAGCGGATCGGCTATGTCGACGCGACGACATCTGCTCAATACGGTACCGATGCCCGCTGGCAACTCGACACGATCTTCGCCTACAACGAGGCGCACGGCTATATCGTGACGTCGCTCGAATTGATCGGCACCTACGGGCACGCGGCGCTCGGCGAGCACGACACGATGAGCATGCAGTACACCAATGACGGCCGCGTGTGGAGCACGCCCCGATACGTGTCGATGGGCGCGCAAGGCCGCACCCGGCAGCGTGCGCAATGGCGTCCCAAGCATTTTTTCCGCAATTTCCGCGGCTATCGGTTCGCCGGCTTTAATGCGGCGCCGGTTTCGTTTGCGGCACTTCAGGCGGACGGCGAGCCGTTGACGGCATGACGCTGAAGATCACCATTTCGACGCCGCCCGCGAACCGTCAAGAGCTATCGGAGGCGCTCGGCGGCAATCCGGCCGCGGTGCGCAGATTCGAGACGATGACGCGCGACATCACGATCAATCTGCCCGGCGAGATCGAAGAGGTCAACGGCACCGCGGAGGGCGGCTTGGCGCTCGCGCAACTGGTGCAAAAGCTGCTGGCCGCGCTCGACACGGAAGTGCATTCAGCCTCCTCGATCACTTCGATGATCGCGGCCGTCGCGGCCCGACTCGCGGCGGATGATGGCGGCGCGCTGGCGCCCGTGCCGGTTCAGGTGACGATCGAGGAAAGTGCATCGCCGGTTGCCGTGGTGCTGCCGCCGTCCGATGACATGCCGGGCGCCGTATCGCTTCCGGCACCAGCCGCGGAGGACGTTTCGGACGTGCTCGGTGCGCTGCTCGGCTTCATCCAGCGCGCGTTCGCCGATCCGCCCGCGCTCGGCAGCGATCTTCCGGCACCGGTAGCGGCGACGACTCTCTCGGCAGCCGGCAACGAGGCGCTCACCTACGGATCGGCCGGCGGTCAGAGTATCCCAAACAACGCGGCCACGACGCTCACCGGTTGGACGCAGATCACCGACCGCCTCAACGCGAACTTCAACGCGAGCAGCGGCGTCTACACGGCACCGGCGACCGGCTATTACCTGGTCAGCGCGCAGATCATCTTCAACACCGTGCCGCCCGCGGCGATCGGCGATCAGTTCGATCTCTACGTGCTCGTCAATGGCACGGTCGAGGTGGTCGCATCGAAATTCGCGGAAAGCACGACGTCGAACTATCAGCCGGTGTCGATGGCCGCGCGCCTATTTCAACTGAACGCGGGCGATCAGATCAAGCTACAGGCATTCCAGAATTCCGGTGTCGGCTGCACGCTGATGGCGACGTCGGCCGAGAACTGGCTCACGATCGCTCAAATACCCTGATGGAGAACTGAATGACCACGACGAAAATCCGGCTTTGCGAGGCGGTGCTGACCGGGACGCCGACGCTCGTCTATGGGCCGGTTCCGGCCGGTTCGGTGGTGACGCCGCAGGCCGCATCGGCATGGAATCCCGCAAGCGCATCGGGACCGATCCCGGTCGACGTGTTCATCGTGCCGTCCGGCGGCAGCGCCAACGATGCGACGCACGTTGGCCACGTATCGGTCGGCGTCGGTCGCACTGGGTTGATCGTCGAGTTGCTCAATCAGGCGTTGAGCCCCGGCGACGAGCTCTATGCATCCGGGAACGGCTGCACGCTGACCGTTTCCGGCAATCAGATCTCGAACTGATCGAGATTGAATTTCAAAGAAAAATGCAATATTGTTTCGTCTAGAACTGATGTGATCGAATTAAGTGCTCTGTTTGTTCGATATGACGATAGAAGATGGTAGAAGGGCTATTTGATGTCGAATTGATCGAATCGGTTTATGCGATTCCGTCGATTCGCGATCGAATCCAGCATGACCACTGGAAGCCTACCTACATCGCCAGTCCGGCAGTCGGTTATCTCGGCGCCTGGCATGAAGGCGAGTTCTGCGGATTCTTCATGGTCCGCGAAAAAAGCAGACTGGATATCGAGATCCACGCATGTCTGCTTCCTCGAGCGACGCTCTACAGCCGCGTATTGGGTGTCGAAGTGCTCGAAAAGGTGTTCAACGCGAGTTCGGCCCGGCGAGTGAGTGCGCCCATCATCAGTGATCTGGTGAGCGCACAGAACTACGTTCGGAAGCTTGGGTTCCGACAGGAAGGTGTTCTGCGCGAGGCGTGCATGCGAAATGGCCGCGCGCTCGACGTGATCCTGTTTGGAATGACCCGGACGGACTACGCAGAGAGCATCGCATGTCGTTCATCGGAAAGGCAATTAGCAGCATAGGCGGTTCGGCGCTCGGCGGGATTGTGGGTGGTGTCGGCTCGCTTGTCGGCGGCATCATTGGCGCTCATGGCGCACAATCCGCCGCCAATACGCAAGCTGGGGCCTCTGAGGCGGGGATTGCCGAGCAGCAGCGCGAATTCGATCAGATACGTGAACTGCTGAAGCCGTATGTCGATGCCGGCACAGGCGCGCTCGGCGGCTATGCGAATGCCCAGAAGAGCTATGCCAGCGCGTTGGCTCAGTATGGCGGCACGCTCGGTGAGATGAACAATCTGACCGGCGCGAATGGCATCGAGGCGCAGCAGGCCGCGATCAATGGCCTGAAGTCGAACCCGCTGTACACCACGTCGATGAACCTCGGCCAACAGGCCATCCTCGCAAACGGAAGCGCGACGGGTGGCCTGCGCGGCGGCAATACGAACTACTCGCTCGGCTATCTGCCGGGCCAGGTGCTGTCAAACGTGATGCAGTCGCAGATCGGCAATCTTGGCACGTCTCTTAGCGGCATCTCCGGCCTACTCAGCGGCTACGGCAATCAGATCTCCCAGTTCGGCAACCTCATCAACGTCGGCGAGAACGCGGCGGCCGGCACCGGCCAAGCGGGAATGCAAACCGGCAACAACATCACGAACCTCACCGGTCAGATCGGCGCCGCGCAAGCGGGCGGCACGCTCGGCTCGATGAATGCCATCCAGGGCGGCATCAATGGCCTGGCGGGCGCGCTCGGGTCATTCCTGAACAACTCCGGCTCCAACAACTATCAGTTCGCGTTGCCGGCGTACCTCAATGCTGCGGGCGTCGGAGGAAGGTTGTATGGCGTCGGCGCGGGCATGTTTTAAGGGAGACGATCATGTCCGACATCATGGCAACGCCGCCGCAGCCGATCAACTACACGGGGCTGCAAATCCAGCCCGATCCGGTCGGCAACTTCCTGAAGGCCGCGCAGGCCCAGGCAGGCATCGGCCTGACGAACGCGCAGACGCAAAACGTCCAGCAGTTCGCGTTGCTGAATGCGCTCGCTGCGCAACGGCAGCAGCAGTTCCAGCAGCAGTGGCAGCAATTCAGCCAGAATCCGACGCCGCAAAGCGCGGTGCAGATGGCGATGGCGAATCCCGAATGGGCGGATGGCATTACCAGCGCGTGGAATCGATACAACGAGCAGGAGCGGCAGCAGAAGCTCGACGTGTCCGCACCAGTCGTCGCGTCGCTGCAAAACGGCCGCTACGATCTCGCGTCCAATCTCGTCCAGAACCACATCGACGCGATCCAGAACACGCCCGGCTACGACAGCAATCCGCACATGCAGGAGGATTTGGCTAGCGCGAAGCAGATGCTGTCGGTCATCCAGGCCGACCAGCAAGGGGGCACGAAGAACGCGCTTGGGATGCTGTATGGCTCGCTGGCGGCGGCGATGGGGCCGCAGGATTTCATGCATCACTTCGGGCAAGGCGCGACGATGCCGGCCACGATCGCAGCAGCGCAATTCGCGCCGGCGCAGGCGGCGGCCAATGTGGGCCTGACCACGTCTCAGGCGCAAGACCTGCAAAGCACGATTCAGCGGCGCGCGGCCGATTTTCAGCTCGATCAAAATAGGTTCCAGGCTGACTTGCAGCTCAAGCTGCGCCAGATGAACTACCAGCAGACTGCGCCTGACATGGACGAGGGCACGCGCCAGATCGTGACGAGCGGCGCGCTCGACAGCGTGCAGCACGGTCAGATGGCAGATCGCGTCGGCTCGCTGCTTTCGAATGTCGCGACGCTGAACCAGGCCGGTCAATGGGCATCCGGCAAGCCCGAGGACGTGCGCAACTTCTGGCAGAACTTCTGGGGCTCGCAAGACAACGTCAGTTCGCTGCGCAACGAGTACCAGTCGATCATGAAGGGCGTGTCTGGCTATGGTCAGGCCGGCCTTTCGGATGCCGATCGCAAGGCACTCGAGACGGGCTTTCCGGCGAAGAACGCCAGTCCCGATCAAATCGTGCAGTTCCTGAGCTCGATGCGCAATGCATCGCTGCGCGCGGCCCGCATCGGCGACGGCTCGTCTTCATGGGCCGGCTCGTTCGGCTGGATGGGCCCCGCCAAATACGACGCCAACGTCGGCGGCGTGCAAGTCGCGAAGGGCACGACGTTCGCGCAGTTCATGAAACAGAACCTCGCGTCCGGCTCCGGCTCGCCCTCGGCCTTTGCGGCGCCGACCGCCGCGCCCGGCGTCCAGCTCAAGCCGCCGGCCGGCACCGCGCCCGGCGCGTCTTCCGCGCCCGTCTTCTCTGGCGGCCTCAGCTACCTCAATAAGTACACGGGAGGTCAGTAAATGGCCGGCGCCTACAACGCAAGCGCCTTCCCGGTCAGTTACCGTGATCCGGCCTACGATCAGGCCGATCAGGCCGCGTCGGCCGCAGTCGGCATCCCCGCGCAACTGCTGATGAACATCCGCACGAAGGGCGAGAAGAGCAATGCCGACCAGATCAGCAGCGCCGGGGCAGCAACTCCATACCAGATTACTCCCGGCACGCGCGATGCCATCATCAAGCAAACCGGCGTCGATCCGTGGCTCAACCCGCAGACGGCCTCCTACGGCGCCGCGTACCTGCTGAAACAGTCGATGGACCGCAACGGCGGCAATCCGGTGCTGGCGACCGCCGAATACCATGGCGGGACCGATCGCGATGCGTGGGGCCCGAAGACGATGGCCTACGTCAAGCGCGTGGCCGGCATGTCGCCGAACAACCCGGACGTCACCAATCCATACGCGGTGCAGGCGCTTCCCGGCATCGGCACCGCGCCCGGTGCATTGCAGCCGACGCCGCAGGGCTCTCAGCCGTCGCCCTCGAACCCGTATGCGGTCGCGCCGCTGCCGAACATCGGCGCGGCGCCGGGCGCCGTCGATTCCGGTCCGTCCGGACTTCAGCTCGCCTACGACGCATACCAGTCCGGACGCATGAGCCCGGAGGATTCCGCGCAGTTCGAGCAGGACGTGCAGGGCGGCCGGATCGTACTGCCGGCTGGAATGAACGTGAAGGCCGCGCCGCAGCCGCCGATGGCACCGCAACAGGCCGTCGATGCGTTCAACACCGGCCGCATGTCACCGGAAGATGCGCAGCAGTTTCAGCAGGACGTGAATAGCGGCGCGCTCGCGCTGCCGCATGGTGCTGTGCTCACGCCGCAGCAGCCTGAGACTGCCGGCCGCGTTGCAGGCATCGCCGCGCGCGGCTTTCTGCAAGGTGCGGCCACATCGTGGCAAAACGCCGTGCAGACGGCCGCAAATCCGACAAAGGTCCCGCTGCCAATCGCGGTGATTAACCAGCTGATGCAGTCAGCTCCGCAAGTCGCGGACCAAATTTTCGGGACGCATCTTGCATCAAACGTGACGCCGCAACAGGCGGTTGAACAGTCCGGATTGCCGCGCGCTCAGAATGCCGGCGAGCAAATTGTGCAGCAGGGGGCGGAAGGCGCGGGCGGCATGGCCGTGCCGCTTGGCGCCCTTTCGACGATCCCGAAAATGATCGCCGCGGGCGCGGCCGGAGGCACTGTCGGCGAAGCCGTCCATCAGGCAACAGGCAATCATATGCTCGGGGTCGCCGCAAACCTGCTGACGACGGCGTTGTCGCCCGTGGCAGCCTCGCGCGTGATGGCTGCGCTGGCGCGCGAATTGCCGCAGGCTGGCGCCGCGGCGGCAGCACAGGGAGGCGAAACTGCCGCAGCTTCGCAAGCCGCTCCCGAAGCGTCAACATCAGCTGCCGCTTCATCCGCGCCGTCTTCGTTGGGTACTCGATTGAATCCCGGCACACCGGAAGTTCCCAGCCCGACCGTGGCAAGTTTGCAGCAGGAGCGCGAAAGTCTTCTTCCCGTTGCCGCGAATGCTCCGGCTAAGGGTGACACGTCAATTCAGGATCAGATCTCTGCATTGGAGGGTCGATCTTTCGATTCGATCGCGGAGCGCACAAAGGAATTGCAGGCGCGAGGCATGAAGTTCGGTGACGCGCGAGCGCTTGCGCAGAAACAGATTGCTGGCGAGATGTCTGGATACCAAGACCAGATGCAGCGGCTGCAAAGTCAGATGGAAGCGTCTCAGGCTGGCTCACGTGCGCTGCAACGCATCCAGGAAATCGATGCCGAGCTGGCGCAGACGGCACCTACTGCTCCTGCCGCACGAAATCCTATCGCTGCGGCATCGAGCGAAGCTTTTTCTTCGCCTGGACTCCCGAATTCCGGCGCAATGGCCCGCATGCAGGAAGGGCGAGCGCAAGAGGCGGCCGCTGGCGCCGCGCAGGCGCCGGAAGGCGGCTATGTGGGCGCGCAGGAAACAGCAGGCGGCACATATGTCGTGTCGCCCGAGGAATTGGCCGCAGCACAACGTGCCCAGCGGGTCAACGATGCATTGGCAGCATCGAATGGCGAACAAGCACCACCGAGCACGGCAAGAAGTGTCGTCAATCCCGCTGCATCGCCGCTCGCGTCGGCCGCGCAGGATTTCATGTCATCCGACGAACTCGCCGCGCAGATGCGGAAAGCGACCGGTTCGGCGCCGTTCGGCATCGGCAAAAAAACCGCGCGCGAGGTACTCGCGTCGCAGGCATCGCCCGATCCAGAAACGCTCAAGGCCGCGAAGTATCTGGGCATCGAGGACAACCTGCAACCCGATCACCTGACCTCAAATCAGGCCTTTCGTGAGCTCGCGCAGGCGATCAAGTCGACGCCCGGCAGCCTCTCGCGTTCGCAGGAAATGGAAGGGCTGCAAGCGGTTGGGCAACGCGCACAGCAACTCGTCGATGATCTCGGCGGCACGCGCGATCTGAGCGGATTGTCCGGGCAAGTGAAGGGCGAGCTGATGAACACGCAGCAACAGCTCGATCAGAAGGCAGAAGGCCTGTATCAGTCGCTGCGCGATACCGTGCCCGCAAAGATGGGCGTGGATGCATCGAACGTGCTCGACTTCATCAAGCAACGCACGGACGATCTCGGCGGCGCAAAGAACCTGTCGCCAATCGAGCGGATGATCCAGTCGAAGCTCGCCCCTCGCGAACTGCCTGTCTCGATCGGCGGTCAGGAAGTATCGTCCGCATCGCTCGGCATGAAACCGCAAATGCAGCAGCCGACTTACGCGCTACTCGACGACATCCGCAAGAGCATCGGCTCCGGCCTGCGCAATCAGGGGCCGTTCAAGGACGCCGATCAGGGTCTGCTGAAAGCGCTCTATGGGCGCATCTCGGAAGATCAGCGCGGCGCGCTATCGACTATTCCCGGCGCGCTTGAACAGTTCGACGCGGCGCGCGCGGCGGTGCAGATGCGCAAGAGCGTCGAGGACGACATGACGTCGTTATTCGGCAAGCATCTCGGCGATTCGCTGGTCGGCAAGCTCGGCACGGCGATGGCCGTATTGCCGAAGGGCGACGAAGTCAAATTCGTAGCGCTGATGAAGTCGGTTCCTCCCGGAATGCGTCAGCAGGTTACGGCGAGCGGCCTTGCGTATGCCTTCGGAAAGGCCACGAAGAACGGCGAGCTCAATTTCAAGACCTACGCGGATTGGATGGACGGACTCAAGAAGAATCCGTCTGCCTTCAACGCGGTGATGGGCAATCTTCCCGACGAAGGGCGACAGCAACTGCTCGCGCTCGCCAAGGTCTCTCGCGGCATTGCGAATGCTACTCGAGAAAACATCACGACGGGTCGGATTATGGCCGCGCGCGAGGAATTGGCCGCACGAGCCGACGGCATGATCGCGAAGATCATGAACGCCGCACGAAGCGCGGCGATCGGCAAGGTGGGGACCGTAGTTTCTGCCGCGGCCGCGCACGTTGGCGGCCCCGTGGGTGCAGGCATCAGCCACGCACTGATGAGTGGCCTTTCGAAAGGAAAGGTGGATGTGCTGAAGGAAGGAGATGGAGTGCTCGTTTCGCCAGAATTCCAGCAATACGCCAAAAAAGGCGCATCGGCTACTCAGCAGGAAGTTACGGCACTTGCCAATTCGCCGCAGTTCCGCCATTGGTTCGACTTCGCGCGCGACACCACCGCGGCCAACGATCAGGCCTCGCGCGTGCGCTGGATTCTCGGCACGCTCAACGCCGCCGAAAGCGCCTCAAACATCAACAGCAATGGCAACAGGTGACGCATGGGCAACATGGTGATCGATCCGGTCGTGTTCTTTCCCGACCTGTTGGGCCTGCCGCTGCAAGATGGCTCGATCTATGTCGGGGTCGCGAATACGGATCCGGTGACGAACCCGGTGACGGTGTATCAGGACGCCGCGATGACGATCCCGATGCAGCAGCCGCTATCGGTGAACAACGGCTTCATCGAGCTCAACGGATCGCCTCAGACGGTGTACGTCAGCGGCGCGTCGTATTCGCTGCTGGTGAACGACAGCGACGGAAATTTGGTGCTGTCGATTCCGAACTATACCAACCAGTTGATGGACGAAAATGGCGCGGGCGGGGCCGCGCTGATCGGCTTCGACGGCACCACGCTCGACCAGGTGTTCAAGCTGCGCATGCGGCGCGTCGTGCCGCATCTCAACGCATTGCGGGCTCTCTCGGGCAAGCTCTACAGCCTTGCAGAGACGGAGGGCGCGGTCGCCGTCACTGACGGCGGCTCCAATCGCTTCTGGGCAAATTATGCCGATACCACGTCCGCGGACAATGGCGTGACGCTGATCGTCGGCACCGACGGGACACGCTGGTACGCTGAAGACATGCGCGTCGTCGATACGCGTCAGGCCGGGCTGCATGCCGACGGCGTAACCGACGATAGTGCCGCGATTCAGAAGGCGCTCAATTGCGGCGCGGTCGCCGTGCGCCACATGGTGAACTCGGCGATTTCGACCTATCTGGTCGTGCCGTCCGGCGTGCGACTCTTCGGCAATGGCGAAGGCTCGAAGCTGACTGCGCTGAACAACATGCCGGCCTATGGCCCATGGGGTTCCGCGCACCAAGGTCAATCGGTGCTGCTGAACGGTGACGGCGCATGCACGAACGACATTTGGATCTTCGGCGCCAACTTCAACGCGGGCGGCGTCGGGACGTTCAATTTCTCCCGCAACCGCATCAGTAAATGCGTCATCTCCAACACCGGCAATTGCCAGGGAACGATGAGCACGAGCTCGCAGTATCTGCATGCGAGCGAGAACACCATCATGTACGCGCCCGGCAGCGATGGCATGGAAGGCTGGCAGTGCGCGTTCTCGAACTGGGAAAACAACATCATCGATGTCGTCGGCGCGGGCGGCATCTTCATCACCGACTGCGCGAGCTGCCTGATCTCCGGCAATGCCGTGACGAACTGCGGCGACGTCGGTGTCGACATGGAAGGCGGCATCAACTGCCTGGCGACCGGTAACACGGTGGGCTCGTGCTGCAACGGCGAGCTGACCTGGTTCGGCAACGGCACCGGTTCGGGGCGCGTACCGACGTCGTGCTCGTTCACCGGCAACAACGTGATTCGGTCGGCGACCTATCAGGCCGGCGTGGCGCGCACGGCAACACCCTGCAATGCGTCCGCGGGCGGCATCCGCGTGGTAACGGCGACAGCCGGTCAGGAAGCCATCTCGTTCAACGGTAACAACGTCTATGCGCAAGCGCCGATGACGGCGTTGTATGTGGACGACTTGGGCGCGACCAACTGCGGCGTGTCGATCGTAGGCAATACGTTCACGAGCCAAGGAACGCTATATCGGATCAACCGCGCGTACAACATCAAGATCCAGGCCAACAACTTCCACGGCCTCGGTGCTTCGTCCGCGCTCGAAAACATCTTCAAGAACTGCGACCTCGGTCTGTTCGAAGGCAACACGATCGAATACGAGGTGACGAAGAACACCAACTACGCGTTGCGCTATTACACCGATATCGCGATCACGAACAGTCCGACCATCAGCAACAACATCTTCAAGAACTGCGGCACGTTCGCGTTCCTGCATGATCCGTTCGTGAGCGCGATTCCGGCCTACGTCGAGGAAAACACGTTCTCGGAATCACCGCAAGTCAACGGCGGGATGGACAGTACCGCGAACGCGTATCCGATCTACCGCAACCAGGTGCTGAACATTCTCGTCAACGAGAACAACACCGGCACGTCGGTGTCGGTCGACTTGAACACGATTTCGGCGCTGAAGGGCAACACGCCTCCGCTGAACTGGGGGCGCGGCTCGCTTGGCTGCGTCGACGGCAACTTCGGCAACCTCTACAACATCACGTATGACGCGGGCGCGGTGAAGATCTATAGCGACAACGGCAGCGGATCGGGCAGCGGCCTCACGACCAGCACATCGCGCTATGCGACCTTCTCGGGCTCGACGGTGACGATCACGGGCCCGGACAGCGCTGTGTATGGGCTGCTGAAAATGACGATGGATACGGCAGGGTAACAGGGGAAATGATGAGCAAGGAAATGATCGGCAATGCGGCCAGTGCTGTCGCAAACGCCACTTCTTCGGCGGCGGTTCCGATGGGCGGCATCGTGACGTTCTGGAACTGGCTGAACGGCCACAATATCTCGTGGTGGGTCGGTCTTCTGACGATCGTCGTGCTGATTTTGCAGATCCGCGATCATCTGTTCCCCCGAGCGGAGCGCGAGCAATGAAAATCCATTGGCTTGACGAACCCGAGCAACACGACTATTCGGCCGCGCTCTCGTACCTGTCGCTGCATTTCCCGCTCGAGCGTGCCGCGGATCTCGTCCATGCGCTGCGCGCGGCGCCCGTATCCGAATGGAAGGCGAAGGACATCATCCGCGCCTCCGGGCTGGAAGTGCTCGGCGAGCACAACAGCCATATCGCGCACAACCTGAAGAAGATCGAGGACGGCAAGAAGCTGTCGCCGATCCTGCTGGTGCGTGCCGACGGGCGGCTCCTGATCGCGGACGGCTTCCATCGCACATGCACGGTCTACCTGCGCGACGAAGACGCGCCGATTCCGGCGAAGATCGTGGGGGATGCGTCATGAGCAGTTTCGATGATGCGTTCGAGGCGTTGATCGGGAATGAAAGCGGATATAGCAACAATCCCGCTGATCCAGGTCAAGAAACAATGTACGGAGTGACGGCGAGAGTTGCAAGAGCGTCGGGCTACACGGGCGCGATGCGGGACCTTCCGCGCGAGACTGCGAAGGCCATCGCGAAAAAGCTCTATTGGGACCCGCTGCACTGCGACGAGTACGACCCGCGCATCGGATTCCAACTGCTCGATGCGAACTACAACGGCGGCCATGCCGTGCTCTGGATGCAGCAGGCGGCCGGCGCGCATGCCGACGGCATTCTCGGCCCCGCGACGATCGCCGCGGTGAAGGCCGCGGACGTCCCGCGCTTCATCATGCGCTTCATCGCCGTCCGCCAGAACTACCTCACGGCGTGCAAGCCTTGGCCCACCTTCGGTCGCGGCTGGATTCACCGCACTTCGGCCAATCTCTTGAAAGGAGCATCCTGACATGCCGCTCATTCCGATCGCGATGGCGCTCGCTCAGTTCGCGCCCATGATCGCCGGCTGGCTCGGCGGCTCGAGCGCGGCGAACGTCGCCCAAAAGGTCGTAGGCGTCGCCCAAGCCGTGACGGGCACTTCGGCGCCGGACGCCGCGCTCGCCGCCATCCAGGCCGATCCGAACCTTGCCATGCAGTTTCAGACGAAGATCGTCGAGTCTCAGGTCGAGATGGCGCAGATCGCCGCCGACGTCACCAAGGCCGAGCTCGCCGCAGATACCGCAGATACCGCGGCGGTCAACCAGACGATGCAGGTCGAGGCGAAGGCGGATCACTGGCCTACGTACAGCTGGCGCCCATTCGTTGGCTTCTGCTTCGGCTTGCTCGGGCTGCTGAGCGGGATGACCGTCGGGGGCGCCTATATCGGCGTCATGGCCTTCCACGCCAATCCATCGATCCTTGGACAACTTCCGGGGATGCTCGGCTCGGAAGCGGCCGTCATGGCGACGATGGCGCCCGTGCTTGGGATCGCCAGCTATTTCCGCGGGAAGATGCAAGCGAACCCGACCACTCCAACTGACAATCGGGGCTGAGCATGCGCAAGATCGGACGCTATCTGCTGAACTGGCTAGTGCTGCTCGATGAGGCAGGCAACACGCTGTTCGGCGGCTCCCCGAACGAGACGATCAGTGAGCGCGCGGCGAAGGCGCGCAATGCCGGGCGCTGGTGGGGCTGCGTGCTCTGTCGGTTCCTAGACCGGATCAGCAAGAGCCATTGCGACAACGCGCTGACGTCGACGATTGGGGATGATGCGGTGATCCCGGACGGCGAGTGATGTGTTCAAAACCCATATGTAAGCCGTTGATTTGATTGACCAACACATGTCACAACTGGCATGCTATGAGGGACACATATTCCAATTGCAAGCCATTGATTAAAAATAGAAATTGGCGATTGCGAAAGGCATTTCGTGAGGTTACTGTGACGGGTTTTCGCCGATGGCGTTTTCGCCAGAACTTCCGATATGACCACGACCTATCCGCTTCACAAGACGCTCGCGCGCGCCGACGAACCGTTTCCCACGCAAGCCGACGTCGTGATCGCGGGCGCCGGCATCATGGGCTGCGCGGCCGCCTATTATCTCGGGTTGCGTGGAATAAAGGCGGTCGTCTTCGACAAATCCCGCATTGCGGGACAGCAATCGACGCGCGCATGGGGTTTCGTGCGCCAGCAGGGCCGCGAGGCCGCCGAGGTGCCGCTGATGATGGCCGGCATACGCCTGTGGGAAGGCCTCGAGCGCGCGCTCGGCGCCGATCTCGAATGGCGGCAGGGCGGCTGCCTCTATCTTGCCGACAACGACGACGACTGGGCGTCGTTCGTGCAATGGATCGACGTCGCACGCGCGCACGGGCTCGACACACGCACGCTCACGCGCGCGGAACTCGACGCGCACGTGAGCGGCCTCGCCGCGCCCGCGCTCGGCGGCCTCTACACGGCGAGCGACGGCCAGGCCGAGCCGCGCCGCGTCGCCGCGGCGTTCGCCGCACGCGCGGTCGAGGCCGGTGCGCGCTTCTTCGAAGGCTGCGGCGTGACCGCGATCGACACGTCGGGCGGCGCGGTGACGGGCGTCGCGACCGAGCGCGGCGTCGTGAAGGCGCGGCGCGTGATCTGCGCGGCCGGCGCGACGAGCTTTCGCCTGCTCGACGGCGTCGGCATCCGGCTGCCGCAGCAGGCGGTGCGCGGTACCTGCATGCGCACGAACGCGTTGCCCGCCGTGTCCGCGTCGACGATCTGGGGACACGGCCTCGGCATCCGGCAGCGCGCGAACGGCGCGATCAACCTCGCCGACGACATGCAGGTCGACGTCGACGTCACGCTCGGCCACCTGCGCGGACTGAGCGTCTTCTTGCCCGAACTTTGGACGCAGCGCGAGAAATTCCGCTTTCATCTGAACGGCGCGGCGTGGCGCGATCTGACGACGCGGATCGCAGGCGGTACGCCCGCGATCGAGCCGCGCGATCCGAATCCGCAGCCGAATCCCGCGCATGCGCCGCGCGCGCTCGCGAAGCTGAAGACGATTTTTCCGGCGCTGCGCGACGCGCAGATCGTCGAGGCGTGGGCGGGCCTCATCGACGTGCTGCCCGACGGCATTCCCGTCATCGACGCGCCGCGCGCGCCGGACGGACTCGCGATCGCGACGGGGTTCTGCGGGCACGGCTTCGCGATGGGGCCGATCGTCGGCCGCTTGCTCGCCGAGTGGGCCGATACCGGCGCGACGTCGATCGATCTGTCCGCGTTTCGCGCGGCGCGTTTCGTCGACGGGACGATGCGGCGGCCGAGAAGCATGCTGTAGCGTCGATGACCGTTCGCGACGGCGAGCATGACAGCCGCGCCGCTGCGGGCGATGCCGGCGATGCGGCGGGCGTCAAACATCGTCAAATTGCGCGCGTTCGAGCACGACGTGCGGCGCGCGACGACGGTTTCCGCCGCGCGCGTCGCCGTCCGGCAGCGTAAAATCGCGACGCCCGATTCTGGAGAAAATCATTGGCGTCGCCAACCGATTACCGCAAGTCGCTGCGCTTTCGCCTGCGCAAGGCGCGCACGCCATGGACGGCGCCGCGGCCGCGCACGCTGTTCACGCGGCCCGCCGCGTCGCCGCTGCGCACGCTGTTGTTTCGCTTCGCACTGGTGATCGGGCTGTGCATGCTCGCGTTCCTCGTGCTGTATCTCGATCGCGACGGCCTGCGCGACTCGACGAAGAGCGCACCGATGAGCATCGCGGACCTCGTCTATTTCACGATGGTCACGGTCGCGACGGTCGGCTACGGCGACATCGTGCCCGTGACCGCGCGTGCGCGCCTCATCGATGCGTTCTTCATCGTGCCGATCCGCATCGGCATCTGGTTCATCTTTCTTGGTACCGCTTATCAATTCGTGATTCAACGAGTCATCGAGGACTTCCGCATGAAGCGCCTGCAAAAGAACCTGCGCGATCACGTCGTGATCTGCGGCTATGGGCTGAGCGGCTCGATCGCCGTGCGCGAGCTGCTCGAAAGCGGCGTCGATCCGGCGACGCTGATCGTCATCGACTCGCAGGAGCCGGCGCTCGAGGCGGCCGCGGCGCTCGGCGTGACGGGCCTCTGCGGCGATCCCGCGCAGGAGGATCTGTTGCAGCAGGCGCAGGTGCGCAGCGCGAAGGCGGTCATCATCTCGGTCACCGACGATCCGACCGCGATCCTACTCACGCTGTCGGTGCGCAGCATCGCGCCCGATACGAAGATCGTCGTGCGCATCCAGGAGAACCTGTACCAGCGGCAATTGCGGCAGGCGGGCGCCGACGTGATCGTGTCGTCGACGAAGATCGGCGCGCTGCTGCTCGCCGATGCGGTCGAGAGCCGCTACATCGTGCCGTTCGTCAACGACATGCTGTCGACGCGCGGCCGCGCGACGCTCGTCGAGCGGCCGGCCGCCGCGCACGAGATCGGCTGCATGTCGAACGGGGTGATGGGCGCGCTCGTCGTCGGGCTGGATCGCGCGGGCAAGATCCTGTCGTTCTACGAAGATCCGCCGTGCCGGATCGAGGCGGGCGATACGCTCGTCGTGATCCAGTCGACGCGGGCGATGGAGCGGGCGGGCATCGACGTGGCGGACTGAGCGCGCGCGGCGGGAACGGGTGTCCGGCCCGGCGCGCGTGCGTGCGCGGTTGGCGGCGCGCGAGTCTCGCGTTGCGAGTCTCGTGATGTCCCGATGCGCCGAATCGCCGATGCTTCGTCGGGTCGTTCGGCGGCGGAACGGTTCGCCGACCATTGGCCGAGGCGCCGGCGCGGTCGAGGCGATGCGCGACGCACGCGTGCAGAAGCGTCGCGCGCCGATCGACTCGCCGCCGCGCCTCACGTGAGCACGCGCGCTGTTCCGGACTTGGCGCGAATCGGCCGATCCGAGATTGACGGTCAGTTCGCCGGCGCGGCGGCGAGATCGCCGGGCGCTGCGTCAGGCCGCATCGCGATCGATTCGCGTATGAGCGCGGCGAGCTTGTCGGCGTCGTGCTCGGGAATCCAGTGGGTCGCGTGCGGCAGCACCTCGAGCCGGTACGGGCCGCTCACGAAGTGCCGCGCCAGCTCGGCGCCGCGCCGCGACAACGCCGCATCCCGCGCGCCCCATATGTGCAGCACGGGCACCGACACCTTGCGGGACAGATAGCCGGGCGGCGTCAGCGCGATCGCGCGGTACCAGTTGAGCGACGTCGTCAGCGCACCCGCGTCGACGATGTCGGTATAGACGGCGTCCACTTCGTCGCGCGTCATCCCGGTGCGCATCAGCATTTTCTCGAACAGCTTGCGACCGCGCGTGACGAACAGCTCCGGCAGCTTCGGCAACTGGAAGAGGCCCATGTAGTACGCGCGGAACAACTGGTCGCTGCTCAGCATCGAGCGCATGAACGCGCCCGAGTGCGGCACCGACACGGTCGTCAGCGTGCGCACCGCGGCAGGGTGCTGGGCGGCGAGCGCCCAGGCGACGGCCGCCCCCCAGTCATGGCCGACGACGTGGACCGGGCCGCCGCCGAGCCGCTCGATCAGCGCGACGACGTCGCCGACGAGGTGCGGCATCCGGTACGCGGCGACCCGATGCGGGCGTGCGCCCGGCGAGTAGCCGCGCTGGTTCGGCGCGACGGTCCGGTAGCCGTCGGCGTTCAGCGCGGCCGCGACGCGCGCCCAGCACTTCGCCGTCTGCGGCCAGCCGTGCAGCAGCACGATGATCTTGCCGTCGATCGGGCCCGTATCGACGACGTCGAAAGTCAATCCTTCGTGACTGAACGAAGTCACGCGGCGCGCATCGGCATCATCCAAGGTCGAATCTCCTGATTTATGTCTTCGATAACTTGTCTTCGGCACTCGCGCGACGCGCGACGCAATGCGCAAGCCGTCGTCGTCGGCCCGTGCGGCGTGCGCTTGCACGGGCGTTCGCCCGTCGTCGCACGGGGGCGCGGCGATGGGCGCAGGGCGCCGGCAGCGCGCGGCATCGAATGAGTCTAGGCTGCGGCTGTCGATTTGCCTACTGGATATTCGTGATGTGACTCATTGACCATCCGGAATTTGCTTTCGCGACATCTGGCGGCGCGCCGGACGCAAGCGCGCCGCCAAGGGGGCCCCGCAATGGGGGAAAACCTCGACCGCGAAGCGCCGGCGCCGGGATCGAAGCCGTGTAGCATCTGAGCCGACCCGGAATCCACTACGAGCATCCCTTTCAAGAGAGGAGAGCAGCATGAGCGAAGCAGACCGCGAGCAGGGCAAGGCGCGCCGGACGCAGGTGATGGGCGACGCCTTCGTCGAGCGTGCGATGAGCGACCTGGACGGCTTTTCGCGGCCGTTGCAGGATTGGCTGAACGAGCATGCGTGGGGCAGCACGTGGCGGCGCGGCGGCATCGATCTGAAGACGCGCAGCCTGTGCACGTGCGCGATGCTGGCGGCGCTCGGCCGCGGCCACGAGCTCAAGGGGCACGTCCGCGGCGCGCTGAACAACGGCGCGAGCCTCGTCGAGATCCGCGAGGTGCTGCTGCACAGCGCGCTGTACGCGGGCGCGCCCGCGGCCGTCGAGGCGTTCCGCAATGCGCGCGAAGTGATCGATGCGATGGGGCTCGGCGTGCCCGATGACGGCGAATGACGGCGACGTGCGCCGCGTCGCCGGAATCGCGCATCGGGCTCGCGGCAGCGCCGACCGGCCGCGACGGCGGCGGCGGTCGTCTGCTTGCGGATCATCGCTGATCGTCGATACTGGAGTAGCCGAGTAGCCGAGTAGCCGAGTAGCCGAGTAGCCGAGCAGCCGAGCAGCCGAGTAGCCGAGCAGCCGAGCAGCCGAGCAGCCAAGTAGCCAAGTAGCCAAGTAGCCAAGTAGCCAAGTAGCCAAGTAGCCAAGTAGCCAAGTAGCCAAGCAGCCAAGTAGCCAAGCAGCCAAGTAGCCAAGCAGCCAAGCAGCCAAGTAGCCAAGCAGCCGAGACGACTGATCGACGCCGCAAGAGCACGAAGCCGAAGAGCAACACCGAACAACCAGCAAAGCCCCCGAACGGACCCACGAACCCGAAGCCGACGGCTCCCTTCAAGAGGACAAACGATGACGACAGCGGTTTTCGACGCGGCGCAGACGGCGCGACTGACGCCGTTCGCCGAGCTGGTGGATGCATTGCGTACGGCCGCGCTCGACGCAGCCGACGGCCGGATCGCGAGCCCGGCGCGGCTCGTCGTGCCGCTCAACGAAGGCGGCGTGATGCTGTCGATGCCCGCGTCGGCGTCCGATCTCGCGATTCACAAGCTCGTGACCGTGTGTCCGCGCAATCGCGGCGGCGGTCTGCCGACGATCCAGGGACAGGTGGGTGTCTTCGATCCGATGACGGGCGAGCCGCTCTTCGCGCTCGACGGCCCGACCGTCACCGGCCGCCGGACGGCCGCGGTCACGCTGCTCGCGATCCGCACGTTCCTGCCCGCCGCGCCGCGCGACGTGCTGCTGATCGGCACCGGCACGCAGGCCGCGCATCATGTCGCCGCGCTCGCCGCGCTGTTTCCCAGCTTGCGGGTGCGCGTGAAGGCGCGTACGCCCGAGCAAGCGGCGGCGTTCTGCGAGCGATTGCGCGCGGTACTGCCGACGCTCGAGCCGATCGGCGGCGACGCGCTGCCCGATACGCTCGATGCGATCATCACGTCGACGACGAGCGCGACCCCCGTCTACGACGAAGCGGCGCGGGCGGGGCGGCTCGTCGTCGGCGTCGGCGCGTTTACGCCCGGCGCGGCCGAGGTCGGCGCGCGGACGATCGCAGCAAGCGCGCTCTACGTCGACGATCCGGCGGGCGCGCGCCACGAGGCGGGCGATCTGATCGCCGCGGGCGTCGACTGGATGCGCGTGCATTCGCTTGCCGACGCGCTGCGCGCGAAAGAAGCGGCTGCGCTCGCATCCGCCGAAGCCGCACCGGGCACGCCGGTGTTCTTCAAGAGCGTCGGCTGCGCAGCCTGGGATCTCGCCGCGTGCCGCGTCGCGCTCACTTCACGCACTCGAGCGTGTACCTGAGCGCCGGGCCGATCAGGCGCCGCCACACGTCCCACGTGTGCGCGCCGTCGACGATCCGCAGCGCGGCCGGATTCTGCGCGCGCCGCAGGCTCGTGTAGAGCACGCTCGACTCGGCCTGGATCGACAGGTCGTCGTCGCCCGCCGCGATGAACATCCGCAGCCGCAGCGGCTGCGCGAAATAGCTGCGCCACAGCGCCGGGTAGTTGAGCTCGTGCCAGACCTTCGGATCGAACTGCTTGTCGCCGAACACGCCGACGTAGCGCGCGGCGGAGCTCGCGGGCGGCTCGTTCGCGTAGATCGCGGGGCTCAGCAGCATCGCGCCGCAAAAGCGCTCGGGCTCGAGGAACGCGAAGCGCAGCGCGCCGTAGCCGCCCATCGACACGCCGCCGATCGCCCGTCCCGCGCGCTGGTTCGACACCGCGTAGTGCGCTTCGACATCGGGAATCAGGTCGTCGAGGAATGCGCTTTGCATCTTCTCCTTGCGGTCGACGTACCAGTCGGTGCCGCCTTGCGGCATCACGATCACGACGGGCGGAATGTCCCGGCGCTCGATCAGCGCGTCGGCGGTGAGCTGCAGGCGGCCCAGCGTGATCCAGTCGTTCGCGTTGCCGGCGTTGCCGTGCAGCAGGTATAGCACCGGATAGCGCGCGCCCTCCGGGTTGTAGCCCGCCGGCAGGTAGACGGTGTACGACCAGTCGCGGTGCAGCGCTTGCGAGCGGAACGTGCGGGTGGCGATGCTGCTGACGGGCGCCGCGTGCGCGGCGAGAGGGAGCGCGGCGGCGAGCAGCGCGGCGAGAAACAAAACGAATCGGCGCATGACGGCGTAATTGGTATGGGCGCCGATATGCTAGCAGCAGCGAATGACAGCCGTGTGCGGGTTTTTCGGCGTCAGCGCCTCGGCCGACGCAGCGGCGGCCGCACTGGCGGCCTGAACGGCTGCAACAGCCGCGATTGCCGCACGAAGCCCGACATCCGGGCGACGAGCGGCGCGTACAGCTTCGCGACGACGTACAGCAGGCCGACCGCCGCCGCATCGGCGACGAGTCCGAGCGGCAGATTCAGGTAGCCGTCCGTCGCCGCGTACAGCAGCGAATCGACCGACAGCGAGATGCCCGTGCCGGCGACGAAGCAGAGCAGCCCCTGCCGGCCGATCGTGCCGATCCACGGCATCGCTTGCGCGATGCGATGCATCCAGCCGAGATGGACGAGCTTCGCGGCGAGCCATGCGATCGCGATAAAGTTCGCGAGCCGCAGCGGGCCGAGGTTCTGCTTGATCGACGGGTCGGTCGGGAACGGCTCGATGCGCAGCCGGTAATACGCGCCCGCCGCGACGACGACGATCGCGGCCGCGGTCGCGAACCAGCCGACCGGCCGCCGCGCGAGCACCTGATAGATCGGCTGGCAGCGCGCGACGATGCCGAGCACGAACAGGAACTGCCACGCGAACGGATTGAAGTCCCACGGCACGCCGTCGGCGGTCGGCAGATAGCCGGCGATCTTGCGCGCGGCGAGCCACAGCGCCGCGCTTGCGACGACGAGCAGCCACCACCCGCGGCTGCGCGCGACGGGCAGCGCGAGCGGCACGAGAAGCGCGAAGAACGCGTACATCGGCAGCACCGACGCGAGATACGGCTGACGCCTGAGCAGCAGGATGTCGCGAAGCGCGGCGAGCGGCGCGTGCAGCAGCCCTTCGAGATCGTTGGTCGGCATGTTCGGCGCATCGATCGCGAATGCGTTCAGCACTGCGGTGATGAAGAGCATCAGGCCGGCCGTGAACAGGAACGCGCGGTAGATTTCAAACGCGCGTTTGACGAAGCGCTGGCGCGCGGCGGCCTCGGTGTGGCGCGCGGCGAGCGAGTTGTACGCGATCGCGGTCGCGAAGCCGCCGAGGAAGACGAACACCTCGGCCGCGTCGCAGAGCGCGTACGCGTGCAGCGTGACGCGCGACAGGATGCTGCCGCCGATATGGTCGACGACGATGACGAGCAGCACGAGACCGCGGAAGAAGTCGAGCTCGGCGTAGCGTTGGGCCGGCGCGGCGTTCATGCGGCGTCGCGTGCGCGCGACGCGCGACGGACGCGGTGCGAGGCTGGAACGGCGAAAACGGGGACGGACAAGGTGCGCATGATGGGGGGCGGCATCGCTACATGATCGGATTCAGACAACGATGGTCGCGCATTGTGCCATCGAAGGCGAGGGTTTCGGGTTTACGCGAAGTTACAAACGATCCTGACGAAATCCCGACACAGTAGTTGGCAATACGCAACGAAATGTAAAAAAAGTGATGCACCAACATGGACGTTGCATTTTTTGCATGACAGTATTTCTTTCATTGCAGCAATCCCGCGACGTGGGCCGTCGGAGACGGGATGCACTCGAAATGCTCCGAAATGGGGCGCCGAAATTTGAAATGCGTCGTGGCAGCCTGGCTTGTGCGAGGCTGTCGAAAACAAGGTCTGGAGATACTGATAATGAAAAAGCAAGTCATTTCCGCAGCCGCTTTGCTCGCATTCGCCGCGCCGGTTTTCGCCCAAAGCAGCGTCACGCTGTACGGCGTGATCGACGAGGGCTTCAACTATACGAGCAACGTGAACGTCAACGGCGTGGGCAAGAGCAATTACCAGCTCGCGAGCGGTTTCGCGCAAGGCAGCCGCTGGGGTCTGCGCGGCTCGGAAGACCTGGGCGGCGGCCTGAAGGCGATCTTCACGCTGGAAAACGGCTTCGATCTGAATAACGGCAAGCTGAATCAGGGCGGCCGGATGTTCGGCCGTCAGGCGTTCGTCGGCCTGTCGCACACGCAATTCGGTTCGCTGACGCTCGGCCGTCAGTATGACTCGGTCGTCGACTACCTCGCGCCGCTGACCGCGAACGGCAACTGGGGCGGCACGCTGTTTTCGCACCCGTTCGACAACGACAACACGGACAACTCGTTCCGTGTGAACAACACGGTCAAGTACGCGAGCCCGGACTGGAACGGCCTGCAAGTCGGCGGCACGTACAGCTTCAGCAACGCGACCGGCTTCTCGAACAACCGTCAGTACAGCATCGGCGCCGCGTACACGATGGGCGGCCTGCAACTCGCCGCCGCGTACCTGCAGGCGAACAACCCGGGCAAGACCGCGAGCGGCGCGATCGCGGACAACGACGCGAACTTCACGGCCGACCGCCTGCGCATCTTCGGCGGCGGCGTCAACTACACGTTCGGCCCGGCGACGGTCGGCTTCGTGTACACGAAGGCCGACATCAAGAATCCGGTCTCGACGGTCTATCTGCCGTCGTCGACGTTCACGGGCCTCGGCCTGACCGCGACGAAGTTCCAGAACTTCGAAATCAACGGCAAGTACCAGCTGACGCCGGCGCTCTTCATCGGCGCGCAATACGTGTATACGGACGGCAAGTTCGACGCGGCCGCGGGCAGCGTGAAGCCGAAGTACCACACGGTCGGCCTGATGGCGGACTACAACCTGTCGAAGCGCACCGACGTCTACCTGCAAGGCGCATGGCAGAAGGTCGCGGGCGACAAGACGGGCACGATCGCGGACGGCGGCTATGTCGTCGGTACGGACGGCCCGTCGGCGTCGGCGAACCAGTTCGCGGTCCGCGCGGCGATCCGCCACAAGTTCTGATCGGGGCGGCCACGCGGCGGCGCGCGGTCGAGCGTGCCGT
This sequence comes from Burkholderia sp. ABCPW 14, assembly GCF_001523835.1. Taxonomy (NCBI): domain Bacteria; kingdom Pseudomonadati; phylum Pseudomonadota; class Betaproteobacteria; order Burkholderiales; family Burkholderiaceae; genus Burkholderia; species Burkholderia sp. ABCPW 14. The sequence goes on from NZ_LOVS01000070.1 coordinate 44,942, forward strand.
CGGCGTCCGGTTTGCTTCGGCTTGCGTTCAGCCGGCTCGTTTGGCCGGCTGAACGACTCTGTGGTTCAGCCGGCGAAGTTGGGCTCATCCAGCGGAACTGGTCGGACCGACTGCTGCGTCGTCGACACAAAGCGTGCCGGTGTGTGCAGTTGCGATTGCATTTCGGTCGGTCTTTCGGGCGCGGTAAACGCTTGGGTATCGCCACGCGGCGCTTGAGTCCTCTCCATTTTTCCCTCGGCGGCAAGCGGATACGCGTGCGTATTGATTTTTCGCCGGCGCAATGCCGTGCATCTTCGCAAACCGCAAACCGCATTTGCTGTTCGCGCCCGCCGGGCGGTTCGGATCGAGCGCGGCGGAATCCACGTCTTTGCGTTCTGCTTGCTTGCTGCACAGATCAGCCGACAATTTGCTCGACTCGAACGAGCCCCGGCAGATCGTCCATCAAGCGATGCTTGCCGCGCCACACGCGTGGTGGGCGCGGCGCATAACCGATTCGCAGCGATTCCCCGAGCCGAAGCGCCGCGACGAGCGAACGCCAATCGGCGAGCAACCGATCAACCCGTGAACGACTCGCCCTTGCCCGGATCGTGTGCGAGAAACGCGATGAAATCGCGCGTGTATTTCGGCAATTCGTCGAAGCTGCGTGCACAGATCGTCAGCCGGCGGTGCGCCCACGGATCGGTGAGTTCGATCAGGCGGATCTGCATCGTCTGTTGCGCGCGCAGCGCCGCATGGCGCGACACGATGCCGATCCCGACGCCGCGCTCGATCAGCCGGCAGATCGCGTCGAAGCTCTTCAACTGCACGCGGTAGTCGATCCGCTTGCCGAGCGCCTTCGCTTGTTCGGCGAGGTGGACCTGCAGCGCGCTGCCGTCCGTCATGCCGATAAAGTCGGCGTCGACGAGTTCCGTGAACGCGACCCGCTCGCGTGCGGCGAGCGGATGGTCGACCGCCGCGACGGCGATCAGCCAGTCCTCGCGAAACGGCATCTGCTCGAGTCCGTCGAGGCCGACCGAATCGGCGACGATTCCGAAGTCCGCCGTCTTGCCGCGGATCGCATGGACGATCTCCTGACTCGAGCGCTCCTCGACGCTCACCGACAGCTTCGGATGGCGCGGCAGATATTCGGCGAGCGCGTCGGGCAGGTACTCGCTGAGCGCCGCGGTGTTGCTGAGGAGGCGAATGTGGCCGCGCAGTCCGGCGCCGAATTGCTGGAGTTCGCCGCGCATGTGGTCGATCTGCTGCAGCACGACGCGCGCGTGGTGCTCGAGCGCGCGGCCGGCTTCGGTCGCGCGCGTGCCGCGCTTCGCGCGCTGCAGCAGCGGGACGCCGAGTTCTTCTTCCATGCCGCGAATTCGCTCGCTCGCGGATTGCAGCGTCATGTGCGCGCGCTCGGCGCCTCCCGTGATGCTGCCGGCTTCGCAGACGTGCAGGAAAAGTCGCAGATCGGTCAGGTCGAATCGCATGGGGCTTGCGTTGTCGTTGTAATGGCCGATACGGTAACAGGATTGCGGCGCGTCGCGTTCAGGCTGTGCCTGAGAGCCGCTTCGCCGGTTCCGCATTTTCGTGCGACGAATTGCCGCGCATCATGACCGCTCGTTCGTCGATCCGGAGGCGCGCATGCGAAGCAACCCGTCTTGGCTCCTGGCGTTCAAGATCGCATTGCACATCTTCTTTCTCTGCTGCGGCGCCGCTTTCGCGTATTCGACGCTGTTCGCGCCGCAGCTGTGATGCGAACGGTCGCGGAGGGTTCGGCGCATGAATCCGCCGTCGGATGAAGAGGCGCGGCGCGTGCGGATCGCCGGACGCCGTGCGCAAAAAAATGCGTCCAGTCGTCCGAAATAGGCTCGGATCGGCATTTTTGACGGGGCGAACGCGTGTTTTGCGCCGTGCGTCGAAGTCGCGCTTATCGATGCCGCATCGGCGAATTATTTCGTTTTCTGCGGATTTGTGGTGGCGCAATTTCTATTTTCGAAATTCTCGCTGCGGTTTTGTCATCATTCTTGCATCCGGTTACACGCGCTCGCGGCGATTTTTGAGATGCTCAAAAAATTCAATGACCGGAGTTGTCTCGAGCATGAGCAAGAGCGAGATCAACCGCAGTGTCGCGTGGCTGTCCGGCATGTCGGCCGCGCTCGTCGTCGCGGGTTGCGCAACCACGTCGCCTGTCACGCCTACCGATACGCTTGCCGGCGCGGCGGCCCCCGCTTCGTCGGCGAGTGCCGCGCAGGCGGCCGCCGCGCCGCCGGCCGGCGATGCGGCGCAGCATCAGGACAAGCCCGCCGCGCCGGCGTCCGTCGCGACGCGCTACGTCGTGAAGCGCGGCGACACGCTGTCGGCGATCGCCGACGCGAACGGCTGCACGGTGCGCGACCTGCAGGCCTGGAACCGCATGGGCCGCCGGACCCGAATCGCCATCGGGCAGGTGCTGCGGATCGCGCCGCCCGGCGCGGAAAACGCGGCCGCCTCGCAGGCGGCGAACGGCGCCGATTCCGCACGTGCGCCCGGCAATGTCGCTGACGCGGCTCGCACGAACGATTCGGCAAGCGGGGCGAGCGCGGCGCCGGCCGGCGGCACGAATCCGTCGTCGTCGGTTGCCGATGCGTCGCAGCCGGCTTCGACGCCCGAAAGTGCCGCCGATCGCGCGGCGGACCGACGCGTCGTGCAGGAAACGAAGCGGCATGCGCAGTCGATCGCGCTCGCATGGCCGGCGAAGGGCGCGGTCGCCGAAACGTTCCAGCCCGGTCGCAACCGCGGCATCCGGATCGTCGGACGTGCGGGCGACGCGGTGCGCGCGGCGGCATCGGGCCGCGTGATGTATGCGGGCACGGGCCTGAACGGCTACGGCACGCTGATCCTCGTCCAGCACAACGCGGATTTCCTGACCGCGTATGCGCACAATCGCAAGGTGCTCGTGAAGACGGGAGACGTCGTTCAGCAGGGCGAACAGATCGCCGAGATGGGCACCGGCGACAGCACGCGCGCGGGGATGCTGTTCGAAGTGCGGCGCGACGGCAAGCCGGTCAATCCCATGCAGTATCTGCCGGGCCGGCAGCAGGGATAGCGATCGCGCACGCAGGCGGCGTGCGAACGAGAGACGGGCGATGCGCGGCGAATTTGACGCTTCGCCCGAGCACGGCGCCGTGCGCGCGAGCGACCACAAATCCGCACGGTTTCGTACAGCGAGAACTGATACGCTCTTGGGCTGCGATTTCGGGTGCGCGAGTGCCGTGCCGCCCGGTTCGCGTCCGTTCACCATCTCGCTATCCGCTTATGAACCACTCACCGTTACGCCGTTCACTGCTTGCCGCCGCCGTTTTCGCGCCGCTGATCGGCGCATGTGCGCCGCTGCGTGGCAACGCGAACGGCGTCGCCGCCGCCGAGCGGCAATTGGGGGAACTCGAGTCGTCGTTCGACGGCCGCCTCGGCTTCGTCGCGCTCGACACGGCGACGGGCGCGCGTATCGCGCATCGCGCCAACGAGCGCTTTCCGTTCTGCAGCACGTTCAAGACGATGCTGTCGGCCGCGATCCTCGCGCGCAGCGCAGGTGACGCCACGTTGCTGCGGCGTCGGATTCCATATGCGAAGCGCGATCTCGTCAGTTATTCGCCGATCACCGAGAAGCGCGTCGGCGATGGGATGACCGTCGCCGAACTTTGCGCGGCGATGCTCCAGTACAGCGACAACACGGCGGCGAACCTGCTGATCGCGCTGCTCGGCGGTCCGCAGGCCGTCACCGCATATGCGCGTTCGATCGGCGACACGACGTTGCGCCTCGACCGCCGGGAGACCGAACTGAATACCGCGATTCCCGGCGACGAGCGCGACACGACGACGCCCGCCGCGATGGCCGCGAGCGTGCGCCGGCTGCTTGTCGGCGATGCGCTCGGCGCCGCGCAACGTGCGCAACTCGATACGTGGATGCTCGGCAACACGACGGGCGGCGCGCGGATCCGCGCGGGCGTGCCGGCCGACTGGCGCGTCGCCGACAAGACGGGCACGGGCGACTACGGGACGGGGAACGACATCGGCGTCGCGTATCCGCCGAACCGCGCGCCGATCGTGATCGTCATCTACACGACGATGCGCGACAAGAATGCGCAGGCGCGCGACGACGTGCTGGCGTCGGCGGCGCGGATCGCCGCGCGGACATTCGGTTGACGATGCGCCGAGGGTACGCCGTTCGGGCGGGCCCGGCGTGCGGGTGGTTGGCGGCGGCTTAACGCGTCGTGCGAGCGATGCCGTGCGCGCCATGCCGATGCGTCGGGCATCGGCGTTTCGGTGACGCGAGTTCGACGCGTGACCGGCTTCGGCGCTCGCCGGCATGCAAGCGATGCCGATCGATCCGCTTGGCCGTGTTCGTTGCGAGGCGGGCCGCCCTGAGGCACGCAACGTGCGTCACGAACGGGCGCGGGCAGCATCCTCCCGTTGGGCGACGGCGATTCGAACGTTCGCCTCGGTGATCGGGCAGCGCCGCGTTCGTGCGCAGCGCGAGCCGCTTCGTACCGCCGAGTTTCCCGCTCGCCGCCGGCGACGGCGAATCGAACATTCATCGACGTGATCAGGCGGCGCCGCTTTCCCTTCTCGCACGATCCGCATCATGTCGCCGACGCCGGGAATTGTCTGTCATAACGTCGCGAGCCGGCGAGGCCCGCATCGCTCGCACGAGCCACGCGGCAGCGGCGGTTTACGCCGCGCGTCGCGTGCGTTCCGCCCCGCCTTGTCCTGCCTCGCCAAACGCTTCGTGCTCCGAACGCTCGCGCAGCGCCCGCATTTCGCTTATCGTGACGGCTTGCCCGCAGGCATCGTCCGTCGCATCGCCTGCGCGTCCGTGTTGCCTCCGCTCCGCCGTCGATCGCCATGCGCCGCCTTCCACCCTTGAACGCCCTGCAGATTTTCGCGACGGTCGCGCGCCATCGCAACTTCACGCGCGCCGCCGACGCGCTGTGCGTGACGCAAGGCGCGATCAGCCGTCAGATTCAATCGCTCGAAGCGCATTACGGTTTTCCGCTCTTCATGCGCCACGCGCGCGGCCTCACGCTGACGGCGGAGGGCGAGCAACTGCTGCCCGTCGTCGCCGAGAGCTTCGCGCGGATCGAGGATATTTCACGGAAGCTCACGCGCCAACGCACCGATCTCGCGCTGAAGGTGCCGACCTGCATGATGCGGTGGGTGTTGCCGCGGATCATGCGGTTCCAGCGCGAGCATCCGGACCTGCACGTGCAGATGACGACCACCTGGCGGCACGACGTCGATTTCCAGAGCGAGCCGTTCGATGCGGCGATCGTCTACGGGACATCGCCCGGCCCGGACATGAAGGCCGTGCCGCTCTTCGACGAGCGCCTCACGCCCGTGTGTTCGCCGGACCTGCTGAAGGACAAGCCGCTCGCGCGCGCAGACGACCTCGCGCGCCACACGCTGCTGCATCCGACGCGCGATCATCGCGACTGGCGGCGCTGGCTCAAGTACGCGGGCGTGGCCGGCGTCGACCCGGATCGCGGGCCGAGCTTCGACACGCTCGACCTCGCGACGAGCGCTGCGACGCAAGGCTTCGGCGTCGCGCTGGGCGACCTGACGTTGAGCGAGGAGGACCTTGCCGCACGGCGGCTCGCGACGCCGCTCGACATCGTGCTGAAGACGGGGGCGCGCTATTACTTTGTCTATCCGGACAGCGTCGCGCAACAGCAGAAGATCCAGCGTTTCAGCGGGTGGCTCGAAGCGAATCGCGACTGACCGGACGGCTCGTCCGGTCCGGCCGCGATCTCGCCGGGCGATACCGAGTGCCGAACGTGCTCCGCGCGGCCGCCGCTACAGATACGACACGACGGCGACGATGCGCTGCGGGTCGCCGGGCTGGCCCGCCGGCAGCGGAATCGTGCGCGACTGCTCGGTGAACCTGACCGTGCGCAGCGCGGCGCCGCTTTGCGGATCGACGAACGTGACGGCGCCTTTCGCCGGACGAGGGCAGGCGGGCTGCAGTTGCGCGCGCGCGCTGGCGTCGCTTGCGACCGAGAACGAGCACGGCGGCTCGACGATCATGCCGGTGAAGCGGATGATGCCGGTCTGCTGGGCGTGGGCCGCGGAGGAAAGCGCAAACATCGACACGGCCAGCAGGCTGGACGCAATGAGCGATGGACGTTGCATAGCGTACTCCACGCGAATGAGTGCCCCGCAACGTTCCGAACGGCAGGCTGCGGATACGCTGCGAAGCTAAATGCGTAAACGGCAGTGCATGCGAAAACTTGATGTGAACGGACTAGAAAGTTGCGTCAACAACGAACGGGTTGGTGCCTTTCGAAAGATGCCGACGCTTTCAAGATAGAAGCGGCACGCGGCGAATGCAAGGCGATGTGGGGCGTGCGGCGGATGGGAGCGTCGCCGACGAGCGCGACGCGAAGGCGCACGGCGGCGCTGCGTCGAACGGACGCATGCGAGTGCGCTGCTCGCGCCGCGGGGTGCTCGCGCTGGAAGCGGCCATGTGCGGTGGCTGACGCATTCGCTCATGACGCCTGCCGCCGGAACGACGCGATGGCCGCGCGACACGCCGGGCATCGGGCGTCGCGACGCCCGCGCGGAGAAACCCTCAAACGAGCCGCGTCAACGTGCCGAACAGCGCGAGGTCTTCCTTCTTCGCCGAGCGCGCGTGCCGGCGAATCACCTGAAGCAGACAGTCGATGAAGCAATGCGCGGCGCTGCTCAACGTGCCGTTGCGTCTCGCGCGCGCGTCAGCCCGCTCGCCGATAGCCTTCCGTCGCGCGCAGCAGCGTCCGCGTGTACTCGGTGCCGACGCGCGCCGCGCGCACGTCCTCGATCCCGAGCTGCTCGACCATCGCGCCGTCGCGCATCACCGCGACGCGGCTGCACAGGAAGCCGACGACCGCGAGATTGTGGCTGACGAGGATCATCGTCAGCCCGCGCTCGCGATGCAGCCGCTTCAGCAGATTCAGGATCTCCGCCTGCACCGATACGTCGAGCGCCGACGTCGGCTCGTCGAGCAGCAGCACGCGCGGCTCGACGATCAGCGCGCGCGCGATCGCGATGCGCTGCCGCTGCCCGCCCGATAGCTGATGCGGATAGCGAAAGCGGAACGCGGGGCCGAGCCCCACCTCGGCGAGCGCGCGGGCGATCCGTTCGTCCGCGTCCGGCAGCCGATGGATCGCGAGCGGTTCGCGCAGCGTCTCGTCGACGGTGAAGCGCGGATGCAGCGACGCGTAGGGGTCCTGAAACACCATCTGCACGTCGCGGCGGAACGCGCGATCGAGTTTGCCTTCGATCGCGCGCGCGTCGATCGACAGCGCGCCGCCCGCGAGCGGCACGAGGCCCGTGAGCGCGCGCAGCAGCGTCGACTTGCCGGAGCCGGATTCGCCGACGAGCCCGAACGCCTCGCCCGCGCCGACGGAGAGATTCGCGCCGCGCACCGCGTCGACGTGGCCGGTGCGGGTCGGAAAGCGGATCGACACGTCGCGGACTTCGATCATCGGTGCGCTTCTCATCGTGCGGCCTCCGTCAACCACGCCGGATCGCGCTCGAGCACCGGCAGTGCGTCGGGCGGATTCGAAAGCGGCGGCGTTGCGGCGAGCAGGCCGCGCGTATAGGGATGCGTCGCGTGGACGAGATCTCGCGCCGCGCATGCTTCGACGACGCGCCCCGCGTACATCACGGCGACGCGGTCGCAGAACGACATCACGAGCGGCAGGTCGTGGCTGATGAACACGAGGCCCGTGCGATGGCGCGCGATCATGTCGTCGAGCACCGCGAGCACCTGCATCGACACCGCGACGTCGAGCGCGGACGTCGGCTCGTCGGCGACCAGGAGACGCGGGCCTGTCGACACCATCATCGCGATCATCACGCGCTGGCCCATCCCGCCCGACAGCTCGTGCGGATAGGCATCGGCGACGCGCGCCGGATCGCGGATCTCGACCGCGGCGAGCGCATCGACGATCCGCTCGCGCAGCGCGCGGCCGCGCAGGCCGGGCTCGCGCAGCCGGAATGCCTCGGCCATCTGCTTGCCGACCGTCATCACCGGGTTTAGCGAATACTTCGGGTCCTGAAGAATCATGCCCATCGCACTGCCGCACAGCTTGCGCCGCTCGCGCGCGGAGAGCGTGAGCAGGTCGCGGCCGTCGAAGCGCAGCGCCCGCGCGCGCCATTGCGCGGCGGCGGGCAGCAGGCCGAGCAGCGCGCGACCGGTCAGCGATTTGCCGGAGCCGGATTCGCCGACGATGCCGAGCCGCTCGCCCGGCGCGAGCGTGAGCGACAGGTCGCGCACCGCTTCGACGAGCGTGCCGTCGTGCGTGCGAAAGCCGATCTGCAGTCCTTCGATCTCGCAGAGCGGCGGCGTGTCCGGGGAAATGGCGGAAGCAGCCATGTCAGGCTCCATGACGCGGATCGAAGACGTCGCGCAGACCGTCGCCGAGCAGGTTGAACGCGATGCTGACGACGAGAATCGCCGCGCCCGGCAGCGTCGCGACCCACCACGCATCGAGCAGCACGTTGCGGCCCGACGCGACCATGAAGCCCCATTCGGGGCTCGGCGGCTGCGCACCGAGCCCGAGAAAGCCGAGCCCCGCGACGGTCAGGACGATGCCCGCCATGTCGAGCGTCGCGCGCACGATCACCGACGACAGGCACAGCGGCACCACGTAGCGCAGCACGATCCGCAGGTCGGATGCGCCTTGCAGCCGCGCCGCGTGGATGAAGTCCGCGTTCGCGATGCGCAGCGTCTCCGCGCGCGCGAGCCGCGCGTACGCGGGCCACGCGGTGATCGAGATCGCGACCACCGCATTGACGACGCCCGGCCCGAGCGCCGCCGCGAACGCGAGCGCGAGCACGATCTTCGGGAACGCGAGCGCGATGTCGGTGATCCGCATCAGCGCGCTGTCGACGAGGCCGCCGCAGTAGCCGGCCGTCGTGCCGATCGCGAGCCCGATCGGCACGACGATCGCGACGACGAGGATCGCGATGCCGAGCGTGAGGCGCGAGCCGGCGATCAGACGCGAGAGGATGTCGCGGCCGAGCTGGTCGGTGCCGAGCCAGTGCGACGGCGAGCCGGGCGGCAGCAGCCGGTCGGCGAGCACCTGGCGCAGCGGATCGTGCGGCATGACGAGCGGCGCGACGAGCGCGACCGCGACGAGCGCGGCGAGGATCGCGAGCCCGAGCAGGTTCAGCGGATTGCCGGCGAAGCGCCGCCAGCGGCGGTACGCGAGGCCGAGCGTCGCCTGCCGGCGCGATGCGGGCGCGTCGCAGAGCAGCCACGCGCGCAGCGTCGGCGCGGCGGGGTTCGGGGTGGAGCGGTCGGGTGAAGCGTTCATGGAGAAATCGGTCGGGCGAGCGGGGCGCGCATCGCGTCAGCGGGCGCGCGGGTCGAACACGCGATAGAGCGCATCCGTCAGCAGATTGATCGTGATGAACATGATCCCGATCACGAGCGTGCAGCCGAGCACCGCGTTCATGTCGGCGTTCAGGAGCGCGCCCGTCAGATACGAGCCGATGCCGGGCCACGCGAACACGATCTCGGTCAGCACGGAGCCTTCGAGCAGGTTGCTGTATGTGAGCGCGATCACGGTCAGGAGCGGCACCGCGATGTTGCCGAACGCGTGCCGCCAGATCACGCGGCGCTCGGCGAGCCCCTTCGCGCGCGCGGTGACGATGTACTCCTGGCTGAGCTGGTCGAGCATGAACGAGCGCGTCATCCGGCTCAGGTACGCGACCGAGTAGTAGCCGAGGATCGCGGCGGGCAGCGCGATATGCGCGAACGCGTTGCGGAACACGTCCCATTCGCCGGCGAGCGCCGAATCGATCAGCAGGCTTCCCGTGCGCGTATCGACCATCCCGTCATAGACGGGATCGAGCCGTCCCGGCCCGGCGACCCAGTGCAGCCGCGCATAAAACAGCAGGAGCCCCATCAGTCCGAGCCAGAACACCGGCACCGAGTTGCCGATCAGGCCGACGAAGCGCGCGACGTGATCGATCGGCCGGTTGTGCTTCACGGCCGCCGCGACGCCGAGCGGCACGCCGAGCCCGATGCCGAGCAGCGTCGCGAGCGTGGCGAGCTCGAGCGTCGCGGGGAACACACGCATGATGTCGTCGAGCACCGGGTTCGACGTCAGCAGCGACATGCCGAGATTGCCGTGCAGCACGTCGCGCGCGTAGATCACGAATTGCGTCGCGAGCGGCTTGTCGAGCCCGAGCGCGATGCGCTCGGCCGCATAGGCTTCGGCCGACGCGCGGTCGCCGAGCACGGCGAGCACCGGGTCGATCGGCACCTTGCGGCCGATCACGAACGTGAGCGCGAGGAGCCCGGCGAACGTCACGGCGAGCGTGAGCGCCCAGCGCAGGATGCGCAGCGCCCAGCGCACGCCGGGCCGCCGCGCGGGCAGCGTGCGGAGCGCTTCGAGGGAGGTGGCGGGTGTCGACATGTTGCTAATCCGGTTATTGCGTCACTGCTTCTTCACATTGCGATACGACACGAGGTCGTTGATCGGGCCGACTTCGAGGCCGCTCACGCCGGGCCGCGTCGCGACCTGCGCGACTTTCTCGAACAGGATCACGAACGGCGATTTCGCGAGCACGTCCTTCTGCATCGCCTGATACAGCTGCGCGCGCTTCGCCGCCGACGGTTCCGCGAGCGCCGCGCCGGTTTGCGCGGTCAGTTGCGGAATGTTCCAGGCGTTGCGCCACGCGAGCATCTTGTAGCTGGACCGATCGGAATTATCCGGGTTCCATGCGAAGCCTTGCGCGTTGCTGTGCGGATCGATGTAATCCGCAGACCATTCGCCGATGTAGATGTCGTGCTGGCGCGCGCGATATTTCGCGAGCGTCTGCTTGTTGTCGCCCGGAATCAACTGCACCTTGACGCCCGCCTGCGCGAAGTTCGCCTGTACAGCCTGCGCGATCTCGGTGTACGGATAGTCGTTGCGCACATCCATCGTCACCGTGAAGCCGTTCGGCACGCCGGCCTTCGCGAGGAGCGCCTTCGCCTTCGCGACGTCGAGCTTGTACGGGTTCGCGTTCAGCGTGCCGAGGAAGCCTTCCGGCATGAACGTCTGATGAACCTTGTAGGTCGTCTTCACGACGTGGCTCTGAATTCCGCTGTAGTCGACGAGCCATTTCAGCGCCTCCTGAACTTCGGGCTTCGCGAGCGTCGGATTCTTCGTGTCGAGGCCGAGGTACAGCAGCGTCGCCTGCGGCGACGGCGCGACCTTCGCCTTGCCGCTTTTCGCGACGGCCGCGAGATCGTCGGGGCTGAGATCGCGCGCCGCGTCGATGTCGCCGCTCTCGAGCAGCAGGCGCTGGCTCGCCGCCTCCGGCACGTGCCGCAGCACGATCCGCTTCATCGCGAGCGGCAGCCGGTAGCCGTCGAAGCGCTGCAGCACGATGCTGTCGCCCGCCGTCCACTTGACGAGCCGGTACGCGCCGGAGCCCGCCTCGTGGGTTTTCAGCCAGCCGTTGCCGAAGTCGTTGCCCTGCTGGTGCGACAGCAGCAGCTGCTTGTCGGCGACCGACGCCGGCCACGAGCCGAGCACGTTCAGCACGAAGGTCGGCGCGTACTTGCGGTCGGTCGTCACCGAGACCGTCAGGTCGTCGATCTTCTTCACGTTCGCGAGCGCGTTCGCCTTCGTGAGGCCGATGCCCGCGAGCACCGCGGCCGGCCCCTTGTCGAGCAGCACGGCGCGCTGGATCGACCACGCGACATCGTCGGCCGTGAGCGGGTTGCCCGAATGGAACTTGAGGCCCGTGCGCAGCTTGAACGTGAACGTGAGGCCGTCGGAGCTCACGGTCCACGACTGCGCGACGTCGCCGTTGAACTTCGACGGATCGGCGAGATCGACGCGCACGAGCCGGTCGTAGGTGTTCGCGACATATTCTTCGGGCACCAGTTCGTAGATTTCGCCCGGATCGAGCGAGATGAATTCGTCGAGCAGCGTGGCCATCACGAACATGTCTTTCGGCGTCGCCGCGTGGGCATCGAGGGCCGGGGCGGCCCCGAGCACGGAAGCGGCGGCAAGCGCCGAGACGAGCTTGGGCATCGGGAGTTTCATACGCGCTCCATGGGGCTGGGATTCGGCGTGAAGGCCGTGGCTCGGGCTTCGGCCCGGTTGCGGGGCAGGCGTGGCGAGCCTGTCGCGTGCGGCGCGGGCGGGCGTCACATCAGCCGCCACGATCCGCTCGCCGCGTTGTCGATTGGCGGGAATGCGCGCGAGCCGGGCAGCTCGTAATGCCACCACTCTTCAGGAATGTGCATGAAGCCCGCCGCGTGCATCACGCCGAGCAGCAGCAGCCGGTTGCGCTGCACGGACTCGGGCAGGCCGTCGTGAAAATGGCGCGACGCCGTCACCATCTCGTCGAAACCCGTACCCATGTCGAGCGCGGTGCCGTGCGCGTCGACGAGCGTCAGGTCGAGCGCGGTGCCGCGGCTGTGATTCGAGCCGAGGCCGAGGTCGGCGACGAAGTTCCGGTCGGTCGCGTAGACGATGTCGATGTCGACGTCGTGCGTGCGAGGCGTGATTTCGACGAGGTGCGGATGCGTCATCGGATGCGGTATCACGGTTCGAATTGATCGAGCTCGCGCTGCAACTCGCGGTTGCGCGCGATGCGCGCGTCGATCGCATCGCCGAGCCGGTCGACGACCGCGCTGATCAGCAGGTTGAACAGGCACGTGAGCGGCGCGAGCGAATCCCGGAACTGGCCGACGTCGGTCTTCACCTGCAGCAGGTCGCACGGCAGCTCGCGCGCCCACGGGCAGTAGACGTCGGTGACGAGCGCGAAGCGCACGCCCCGCGCGACGGCCGCGTCGCAATAACGGCGCGCGATTCGCGAGTACGCGCGCGTGTCGGTGACGATGCAGTACGGATCGGCGAATTCGGCGTTCAGCGAATCGACATACGAGCCCGACATCCCATCCGAATAGAACACGCGCGGCCGCAGATATTCGAGGTAGCTGTGGAACGCGTTGCTGATCCCGCGCGTCGACTGGATGCCGAGGATGAACACCGCGTCCGCCCGCGCGACGCGGTCCGCCACTTGCGCGAACGCCGGCGTGCTCGCGAGCCGGTACACGTGGCGAATCGCGTCGAACTCGCGCGCGAGCGCGTCGTCGAGCGGGCCGGGTGCGCCGTCCGGCGCGGCCTCGTCGCTTGCCGGCGCGAATGCGCTCGTCACGCGGCGGTATTCGTCGAGGCGATCGGTGATCATCCACGGCCGCTCGGTCGCGCCGCGCAACTCGCGCTTCAGGTCGTCGAGATTGCGGTAGCCGACGCTGCGCAGGAAGCGCCCGACCGAGATGCCGCTCGTGCCGGCCTGCCGCGCGATCTGGTCGGCGGTTTCGAGGCCGAGCCGGTCGAGGTTCGCGAGCATGTAGCTCGCGATGCGCTTCGCCGTGGGCGTCAGTTCGGCAAAGCGGGCTTCGACGGTCTGGGCGAAGGCGGGAGGCATGGACGCGTGTGTTAATGGATTGTCGTGGGTGATGAAGTTGTCATCCATCTAACAAGGCCAAAATACGGCGTGCCACATCAAAATAACTATCAAACTCAACTATTCATAGCGCTTCGTTATTTAAGACTTATATTTTTTTGCGCGGTGAATCGCGGCTGAAGTATTGCGCGGATGTTTTTGTTCGTGTCTTATTTCGATCGCATTACAGAACATTACATTGAAATGAAAATCACCGTCTGTTTAATCGCTTGTTCCAAACAAAACAAGCGAGCGGGCGATGCCGGTTCGGCGACGCGCACCATTGGCCGTGGGCGTGCGCCAAGCCGGAACTGCGCTGCCACGGCGACGAGGCCGATCGCCGGGAGACGGACATGCGTGCGAAGAGTGTGAGGCAGGGCGATTGAGCTGCCAATAATAAAAGGAGAAAAATCAATGATCCATATTGGAAGGACGAATAAATCGGAATACGAGGAGAATCTCAATGGCCCGGCGTGAATATCCGAGAACGATGAAGCGCGCAGGGTCGAAGCTGCTGGTTCCGGTGGTCGTCGCGGCCGCAGCCGCGGTCGCGGCCCGCCCCGGATGGGCGCAGACCGCGCCCGTCGCGCCATACCAGGACCCGGGCCGGCGAGGCGACCCGGCGAGCTGGCGCACGCCGGAATTCACGAACGCATGGGGGCTCGGCGCGATGCACGCCGAGTATGCGTATGCGGCCGGCTATACCGGCGCGAACGTCTCGATCGGCGTGCTGGACTCCGGCTACTATGCGCAGCATCCGGAACTGCCCGACAGCCGGTTCATTCCGGTGACGGCGGCGGGCGTATCGGGCGTGCTGAACGCGAGCAACAACAGTCACGGCACGCTCGTGAGCGGCGTCGTCGGCGGGGCGCGGGACGGCGTCGGCATGCACGGCGTCGCGCCGGACGCGAAGGTGTTCGTCGGCAACACGAACGCGACGGACGGCTTGCGGTTCGGCGTGTCCGATCCGATGTTTCCCGCGTCGGATGCGGAGTATTTCGCCGAGGTCTACGACGCGCTCGCCGCGAAGGGCGTGCGCATCATCAGCAATAGCTGGGGCTCGCAGCCGGTCGACGAAAACTACAGCACGCCGAAGAACGTCGCCGACGCGTACAAGCTGCACGAGGCGGTGCGCATCCGCACCGGCCAGGGCACATGGCTCGACGCGGCCGCCAAGGTGTCGCGCGACGGCGTGATCAACAACTTCAGCGCGGGCAACACCGGCTACGACAACGCCAGCCTGCGCGGCTCGTACGCGTACTTCCATCCGGAGCTCGAAGGGCACTGGATGACGACGACGGGCTACGATCAGTTGAGCGGCCAGGTCTACAACAAGTGCGGGATCGCGAAGTGGTGGTGCGTGATGGCGCCGACCGGCGTGCCGTCCACGTCGTACTCCGGCAGCTCGTCGGCGCCGACGGGCGCGACCTATGCGAACTTCAACGGTACGTCGGCGGCCGCGCCGCACGCGTCGGCCGCGCTCGCGCTGATCATGGAGCGGTTCCCGTACATGACGAGCGAGCAGGCGCTGTCCTTGATGTTCACGACGGCGCAGAACATGGAGCCGGACCCGAGCCGGCCGGACTACACCAACAACGGGCTGTTCTCGACCGTGCATCCGGCGAAGCCGGGCGCGTCGAACGTGCCGAACACGTTCGGCGGCTGGGGGCTCGTCGACCTGAGAAAGGCGATGAACGGTCCGGGCCAGTTGCTCGGCACATTCGATGCGGCGCTGCCGTCGGGCGTCGCGGACGTGTGGTCGAACGATATTTCCGATGTCGCGCTCGCCGCGCGCAAGCTGGACGACGACGCCGAGCACCGGGCGTGGCTCGATACGCTGAAGACGAATGGCTGGGAGCGCGGGCTGCCCGCCGGCGCGAGCGACGGCGACAGGATCGACTATGCGGTCGGCGCCGCGCGCGAGGCGGCCTATCAGGCGCGCGAGTATCAGGGCAGCCTCGTGAAGTCGGGCGGCGGCACGCTGACGCTTGCCGGCGCGAACACCTATCGCGGGCTGACGACGGTCGACGGCGGCGAGCTGAGGATCGACGGCTCGATCGCGGCGGGCGCAGTGGTCAATCCGGCGGGGCGGCTCACGGTGAACGGCCGCGCGGCCGACATCGCCGTCAACGGCGGCGTCGCGACGATCGCGGGAACGAGCGCGAATCTGTCGGTGGACCGGCAGGGCACGGCGGCCGTCACCGGCACGACGGCGGACGTGCGGGTGGCGAGCGGTTTTGCGTCGCTTGGCGGAACGAGCGGCAATGTCGCGGTCGGCGTGCTCGGCGTCGCGGCGATCACGGGCCGGACGGCCGATGTGACGGTCGACGGTGGCCGCGCGTCGCTAGACGGCGCGAGCGGCCGCGTGTCGGTCGGCAACGGCGGCGTCGTGAACGGCAACGGCACGGTGCGCACGCTCACCGCGACGGCCAACGGCACCGTCGCGCCCGGGCATTCGGTCGGCGCGCTGACTGTGTCGGGCGACGTGCGCTTCGCGCAGGGTTCGATCTATGCGGTCGAGGTGTCGCCGAGCGGCGCGAGCGACCGGATCGATGCCGGCGGCCAGGCGCGGATCGAGGGCGGCGCGGTGACGCTCGCGCTCGAGAACGCGCCGCCTCCGCTCACGCCCGACCAGTCGCGCTCGGTGCTGGGCCAGCGCTTCGAGATCCTGAACGCGGCGGGCGGCGTTGAAGGCAGGTTCGATACGCCGGGCGGCTATCTGTTCGTCAACCCGGTGCTGGCCTATGGCCCGACGAACGTGAGCCTGACGATCGATCGCAATGCGACGCCATTCGCGAGCGTCGCGCGCACCGACAACGAGCGCAGCGTCGCCGATGCGCTGGAAACGGTGAATCCGGGCAGCGCGGTCTACAACAGCGTGCTGTTCGCGGCTTCGGCGCAGGCGCCGCAGGCGACGCTCGCGCAACTGACGGGCGAGATCTACCCGGCGGCCTACGCGGCGCTCATCAACGAGAGCCGGCAGGTGCGCGACGCGGTGCTCGACCGCTTGTGGACGGTGCGCGGCGCGCCGGGCCGGCCCGGCGCGTGGGCGCGGCTGCTCGGCTCGTGGGGCAGCGCGAGCGGAAGCGGCGACGTCGACGGCTACACGAGCTCGACGGGCGGCTTTCTCGCCGGCGCGGACGCCGCCGTGCGCGACGGCCTCCGGGCGGGCGGCTTCGCCGGCTACAGTCACACTGGTGTGCACTTGAAGGATCAGCCGTCGTGCGCATCGTTCGACAGCTTCCACCTCGGCGCGTATGCGGGCTGGCAGCCCGGCGCGCTCGGCGTGCGCGTTGGCGCCGTGCATGCATGGCATCGCGGCGGAGTCGATCGCGCGGTGCAATACGGTGCGGCCGCCGAAAGCGAGACGACCACGCTGAACGCGGAAACGACGCAGGCCTTCGGCGAGACCGGCTATCAGTTCACACTCGGTGTCGCCGCGACGGTCGAGCCGTTCGGCCGCATCGCGTACGTGCATCTGAAGAACCACGGGACGACCGAAACCGGCGGCGCCGCGGCGCTGCGCGTGCAGGAAGGCAATCATGACGTGACGTTCTCGACGCTCGGCGTGCGCGGCGAGACGCGGCTGGGCCTCACGCCCCGGCTGCAACTGACGCTGCAAGGCAGCGCGGGTTGGCAGCATGCGCTGACGGGCGGGCAGCCGGTTGGCTCGCTCGCGTTCGCGACGGGGAGCAGCGTGTTTTCGGTGTCGAGCGTGCCGGCGGCGAAGGATGCGGCGGTGCTGAACCTGAGCGCCGCGCTCGAGCTCGGCAGGAACGGGCGGCTGAGTGTCGGTTACTCGGGATCGCTAGCGAGCCGTCAGTCGGATCATGCGGTGCAAGGCAGTCTGCACTGGAAGTTCTGACGGGCGCGCGGGGCGCGGATCGGACAACGGCCGCGCCCCGCGCGTCGCGTGCGTGGCCGTTGCGGCAACGCGGGTGGCGCATCGGGCCGTCATCGACATTCACGGGGACAACGATGGATATTTCATCCCGGCCGGGCGCGTCCGGCGCCTGGCAGGACATCACGATCATCGACGATCTGCTGCCGCCGCGCGAGCACGCGGAAATCTACCGATTCCTGTCGACGGGCCAATGGAGCCACGGCTGGCGCTCGCACAACGGCGCGGGGACGCAGCCGTTCTGGAATCGGCATTTTGCGGGCGCGACGGACCCTGCTCGATCCCGCGTCGGGCCGGGCGCGGGCGACGAACTGGCGCGTGCCGCGCCACCGTTGCATGCATGCTGGCAACGACTGGCGCAGACCCATCTGAAGCAGCACGAACTGCAGAGCTGCTACGCGAACGGCCTTCCTTACGGCGTCGACGGCTCGGTGCATACGGATTCGCTCGCGACGGGCGCGTGCACGGCGGTGTATTACCCGCACGAGCACTGGAATGCCGATTGGGGCGGCGAGACGATACTCTTCAACAAGGACCGCAGCGACATCCTGTCCGCGGTGTATCCGAAGCCGAACCGGCTGCTGATTTTTCCGGGCTTCGTCTATCACGTTGCGCGCGGCGTGTCGCGCGCCTGCCCGACGATGCGGATCACGCTGATGTTCAAGACGCAATGGCTGTCGTGACGGGCGGGTGTCGGTGCGCACGGGCGGCGTAAGATCGCCGCGGCCGATGCATACGCCGATCTCCGCCGGCCGCGATTTCGGAAGAGACTGCGAATGACGAGCCGGCCGACGATCACGGCGCCGAGACGAAGCGCGGCGCCGTGATCGTGCAAGCCCGAGCCCAAGCCCGAGCCCGAGCGAACGCCGGCGTCGTCACTTCTTCAGCGTCTGGTACGACACGAGATCGTTGATCGGCCCGATCTCCGGGCCTGTCACGCCCGGTCGCGTGGCGACCTGCACGACCTTCTCGAACATGATCACGAACGGCGAATTCGCGAGCACCGCTTTTTGCAGCGCCTGATACTGCTGCGCGCGCTTCGCGGTCGACGGCTCGGCGAGCGCCGCGTCGGTCTGCGCGGTGAGCTGCGGTACGTCCCAGCCGTTGCGCCACGCGAGCAGCTTGTGCTTCGCGTTGTCCGAATTGTCAGGATTCCATGCGAAGCCGCGCGCGTTGCTGTTCGGGTCCATGTAGTCGGGCGACCATTCGCCGATGAAGATATCGTGCTGGCGCGCGCGGTACTTGCCGATCGCCTGCTTCGCGTCGCCCGGAATCAGCTTCACCTTGATCCCGCCTTGCGCGAAGTTCGCCTGCAGCGCCTGCGCGATCTCGATGTATGGGTAGTCGTTCGGCATGTCCATCGACACCGAGAAGCCGTTCGGCAGCCCGGCTTTCGCGAGGAGCGCCTTCGCCTTCTCGACGTTCTGCTTGTACGGATTCGCGTTCAGCGCGCCGAGGAAGCCGTCCGGCAGGAAGGTCTGATGGACCTTGTACGTCGTCCTGACGATGTTGCGCTGGATGCCGTCGTAGTCGACGAGCCACTTCATCGCTTCTTGCACCTCGGGTTTCGCGAGATTCGGATTCTTCGTGTTCAGGCTCAGGTACAGCAGCGCGGACACGGGCCACGACGCGACCTTGATCTTGCCCGCCTTCGACAGCGCATCGAGGCTGTCGGGGCTCAGGTTGCGGGCGGCGTCGACGTCGCCGTTCTCGAGCAAGAGGCGCTGCGCGGACGCTTCGGGCACGTGCCGCAGCACGATGCGCTTCATCGGATACGGCGTGCGGTAGCCGTCAAAGCGTTGCAGCACGAGGCTCTCGTTCGGCGTCCACTTGACGAGCCGGTACGGGCCGGAGCCCGCGTCGGCGTTCTTCAGCCAGCCGTTGCCGAAATCGCCGTTCTTCTCGTGCGGCAGCAGCAGCTTCTTGTCGACGATCGACGCCGGATCGGCGCTCAGCACGTTCAGCACGAAGCTCGGCGCGTACTTGCGGTCGGTTTCGATCGATACGGTCATGTCGTCGATCTTCTTCACCTTTCGCGCGACGTTGTCCTTCGTGAGGCCCAGGTCCGCGAGCACGCCGGCCGGCCCCTTGTCGAGCAGCACCGTGCGCTGCAACGACCACGCGACGTCGTCGGCCGTCACCGGATTGCCCGAGTGGAACTTGAGGCCGGGGCGCAGCTTGAACGTGTAGGTCGCGCCGTCGGCGCCGACGCTCCACCACTGCGCGATCCGGCCTTCGAACTTCGACGGATCGCGCAGATCGACGCGTACGAGCCGCTCATAGGCGTTCGCGACGTATTCGGACGGGACGAGCTCGTAGATCTCGCTCGGATCGAGCGTCGTGAATTCGCCGAGCTGCGTCGCGATCACGAAGATGCCGGGCGGGGTGGCGGCGTGCGCGGGGAATGCGGGCGCCAGCGCAATGAGCGCGGCGCTCGCCGCGAGCTTGGACAGCAAGTGCTTCATCGAGACTCCGTCGGAAAGGGTGTCGAGCCCATTCTCTCATTGCCGGGCGCGTTTCAGAAACCTCGGCCGGCGCGGCGCGCCGCCGCGCCGCCGCAAAACGCGCCGCGCCGGCACGCGAATATTACAAACTTAAAGTAAATCAGATTAATTCATCGATTCATCTTAACAAGTCATTTAATTTTTTTGATTACTTGTATTTAACTTGCGTGGCGGGATGATCGATTTATTGAAAATCAAATCGATATTTCGCGAAAGTCATTATTTTGAGAAACGATAGAAGAGGCAAACATGACAAACCTGTCCCGACGCAAGATGCTCGCCAATACGGCCGGCGCGCTCGCCGCCGCCGGCATCGCCGTTTCCGCGAAGGCTGCTTCGTTCGGCAATCCGGATAGTCCGCCCGAAGGCGCGGTGAATGCGCGCAATCCGCAGAGCCTGACCGACCCCGGCCCGAAAAACCGGGCGTTGATGAACGAATTTCCGTCTTTTCAGAGCCCGCCGGCAACCGATATTAACGGGATGCCGATTTTCTGGGCGTCGTTCAATAATTCGCACAAGCGCATTCAGGACGGCGGCTGGGCACGCGAAGTCACCCAGGACGATTTCGCGATTTCCGAAACGATTGCCGGCGTCAACATGCGCTTGACGCGCGGCGGCATTCGCGAGATGCACTGGCACCAGCAGGCCGAATGGGCGTTCATGCTCGACGGCCGCTGCCGGATCACCGTGCTCGACGAGCAAGGGCGGTCGTCCGTGCAGGACGTGAAGGCGGGCGATCTGTGGTACTTCCCGCCGGGGCTGCCGCATTCGCTGCAGGGGCTCGGCGTCGACGGCGCCGAATTCCTGCTCGCGTTCGACAACGGGCGCGCGTCCGAATTCAACACGCTGCTGGTGACGGACTGGATCGCCCACACGCCGCCCGACGTGCTCGCGCTGAACTTCGGCGTGCCCGCCGAAGCGTTCAGGAACATTCCGCTCGACAACCTGTGGATTTTCCAGGGCGACGATCCGGGGGCGCTCGCGGATGCGCAGCGGGCGTCGGCGTCGTCGCGCGGCGCGCCGACGCATCCGTTCATCTTCTCGATGGGGGACATGAAGCCGACCGTGAAGACGCGCGGCGGCGAAGTGCGGATCGTCGACAGCACGACTTTCGACGTGTCGAAGACGGTCGCGGCCGCGCTCGTCACGGTGAAGCCGGGCGGCATGCGCGAGCTGCACTGGCACCCGAACGCGGACGAATGGCAGTACTACATCCGGGGCCAGGCGCGGATGACGGTGTTCGACACCGGCCCGAAGGCGCAGACGGCGGATTTCCGCGCGGGCGACGTCGGCTACGTGAAGAAGAGCCTCGGCCACTACGTGCAGAACACGGGCAATACCGATCTCGTGTTCCTCGAGATTTTCAAGGCTGACCGCTACGCGGAGGTGTCGTTGTCCGACTGGCTCGCGCACACGCCGCCGAAGCTCGTCGAAGCGCACCTGAACGTCGCGCCCGACGTGATCGCGCGCTTTCCGCGCAACCGGCCGGACGTGGTGCCGGCGTAATCGCGCGGCGGGCGAGCGGCCGAAACGGTCACGGCGGCGGCCGCCGCCCGGCCGCGCGGCCGGCGGGCGTTCCGGCTTGCCGCGCCGCGCATTCAGAAACACTCCGAACCATTCAGAACTCGAACGGACACACACCATGCTTTCCTCCACCACGATAAGCAAATCCGCTGGCGATTTCGCGCTGGCCGGCGAGGCGACGTCGCGCACCGTCCGCGCGGCGCGCGACGCGCTCGAAGGGCGCCGCAAGGGCGTCGCGGCCGCGCTGCCGTTCGTCGGGCCGGCCGTGATCGCGTCGATCGGCTACATGGACCCCGGCAACTTTGCGACCAATATCCAGGCGGGCGCCGCGTACGGCTACGCGCTGCTGTGGGTCGTGCTGGCCGCGAACGTGATCGCGATGGTGTTCCAGGCGATGTCGGCGAAGCTCGGCATCGTGACGGGCCGCAACCTCGCCGAGCTGTGCCGCGAGCATTTTCCGCTGCCCGTCGTCTGGGGGATGTGGGCGGCGTCGGAGATCGCCGCGATGGCGACCGACCTCGCCGAATTCCTGGGCGGCGCGCTCGCGTTCGGACTGCTGTTCCATTTGCCGCTCATCGTCGGGATGGGCGCGACGGCCGTGCTGACCTGCGCGATCCTCACGCTCGAAAAGCGCGGCTTCCGGCCGCTCGAAGCGGCGATCGCGGCGTTGGTCGGCGTGATCGGCGCGAGCTATCTCGGCGAACTGCTGATCGCGCCGCAGGACTGGCATGCGGCCGCCTACCATCTCGTCGTGCCGCACTTGCGCGACCGCGCGGCGCTCACGCTCGCGGTCGGCATCATCGGCGCGACGATCATGCCGCACACGCTCTATCTGCACTCGGGCCTCACGCAGCAGCGCACGACGCCGCGCGACGACCGCGAGCGCCGGCTGCTGCTGCGCTTCTCGAACCGCGAGGTGACGGTCGCGCTCGGCGTCGCCGGCTTCGTGAACATCGCGATGGTGATGATGGCGTCGTCGGCGTTCCACGAGACGATGCCGGGAATGGCCGACATCGGCGACGCGTATCACACGCTGATTCCGCTGCTCGGACCGGCGGCGGGCGCGCTCTTTCTCGTCGCGCTGCTCGCGTCGGGCGTGTCGAGCTCGGTCGTCGGCACGCTCGCCGGGCAGGTCGTGATGCAGGGCTTCCTGCGCCGCCGTGTGCCGATCTGGGTGCGGCGGCTCGTGACGATCGCGCCCGCGTTCGCGATCGTCGCGCTCGGTTGCGACGTCACGCGCGCGATGGTGCTGAGCCAGGTCGTGCTGAGCCTCGTGCTGCCGCTGCCGATGGTCGCGCTGCTGCGGCTGTCGAGCCGGCGCGCGGTGCTCGGCGATTATGCGCTGCGCATGCCGATGGTCGTCGCGGCGAGCGCGGCGGCGGCCGCGATCGTCGCGTTGAACGTGTATCTGATCTGGGCGGCGTTCGATTGAACGAAGGCGTGACGGACGGCGAGCGGCGCATGCGGCACCCGGCGCGTGGTGCGGAAAAGACATCGGTCGCCGCACCGCCGCCGTCACGACAGCCGATAGCTCGGCCCGGCGGGCACTTCATCCGGCAGCGGCACGCCGGCCAATTCGAGCAGCGAGCGCTCGATCTGCCGCGCCAGCGCATCGAGCGCGAGATGGTTCGGCCCGTCGCCGAACGGATCGGCGATTTCGTCGGCGATCGCATCGAGCGCGATCAGCGTGTACGACACGAACACCGCGACGAACGGCGTCGCGATGCCGATCGAATCGACGAGCCCGAACGGCAGCATCACGCAGTACGCGTAGACGGTCCGGTGCAGCAGCACGTGATACGGAAACGGAATCGGCGTCGACGCGATCCGCTCACAGCCCGCGAGCTTCGCGCCGAGCTCGTTGACCTGCGCGTCGAGCATCCAGAGCTGCGTGCCGGTCAGCGCGCCGCCGCGATGCCGCTCGGCGAGCCGCCCGCGCAGCGCGTGCAGGATCGCGACCGGCCGATATTGCGCGGCCGCGACGGGCGCGATCCAGTCGGCGGGCAGGCAGCGGCGCAGGTCGTCCGCCGGATCGGTGCCGCGCAACTGGTGCTTGAGCGCGTACACGAAGCCCGCCGTCGCGCGCGCGAACGCGGCGCCGTCGGCTGTCGCGTCGTAGCTGAGCGCCTGCGACGTCAGCGCGCGCGCCGCCGTCAGCACGCCGCCCCACAGCTTGCGCGCCTCCCAGTAGCGGTCGTAGCTCGCGTTGTTGCGGAACGCGGCGAAGATCGCAAGCGCGAGGCCCGCGAGCGTGAACGGCGTCGGGTTGAGCGGTACCTTCTCGCCGAGAATGCGGCCGTCCGTCAGCAGCGCGACGACGCTCACGGCGCTCATCAGCGCGAGCTGCGGCAGAATCGATTGGAGCACCGAACCGTCCCAGACGAACAGCATCCGGAACCAGTGCTCGCGCGGTCTGACGATCATACGGTCACCGTGTCATGCCGCTTGCCGCGCATCGGCTGCGGACCGATGCATCAGCACCGGAATCGACTTCGACGTCGGCGTGTTGCAGACGTCGCCGACGCTGTCGAGCGGCACGAGCGGATTCGTCTCCGGGTAGTACGCGCCGAGGCAGCCGCGCGGAATGTCGTACGCGACGAGCAGGAACCCGTGGACGCGCCGCTCGATCCCGTCGTCCCACACCGTTTCGAGATCGACGCGCTCACCCGCTTCGAAGCCGAGCATCGCGAGGTCGGCCGCGTTCGCGAACACGACGCGCCGCTGGCCGAACACGCCGCGATAGCGGTCGTCGAGCGCGTAGATCGTCGTGTTGTACTGATCGTGCGAGCGCGTCGTCATCAGCGTCATCAGCCGCTCGCCGTAGCGCGCGCGGGCGCGCTGGATCGGCGAGTCGACGGGCAGCGCGTGAACGATGAAGTTCGCCTTGCCGGTCGGCGTGAGCCATTCGCGCTCGCGCGACGCGATCCGCATGTGGAAGCCGCCCGGCTGCGCTATCCGCGCGTTGTAATCGTCGAAGCCTTCGATGCTCGCCTCGATCGCGTCGCGGATCTTCGCGTAGTCGTTCATGTAGCCGAGCCAGTCGATTTCGCCGCTGCCGAAGAGCGCATGCCCGAGCCGCGCGACGATCGCGGTCTCCGACAGCAGGCGCGGCGACGCCGGCTTGTTCATTCCGTACGACACGTGAACCATGCACATCGAATCCTCGACCGTCACGCCCTGCGCGACGCCGTTCTGCAGATCGATCTCGGTGCGGCCGAGCGTCGGCAGGATCAGCGCTTCGCGGCCGTGCACGAGGTGGCTGCGGTTCAGCTTCGTCGTGATGTGGACGGTCAGGCCGCAATTGCGCAGGCCCTGCCACGTGCGCGGCGTGTCGGGCGTCGCCATCGCGAAGTTGCCGCCGAGACCGATGAACACGCCGATGCGGCCGTCGAGCATCGCTTCGATCGTCTCGACGACGTCGTAGCCGTGGCCGCGCGGCGGCGCGAAGCCGAACGCCTGGCCGAGCCGGTCGAGGAACGCGTCGGACGGCTTCTCCTCGATGCCGACCGTGCGGTTGCCCTGCACGTTCGAATGCCCGCGCACGGGGCAGAGGCCCGCGCCGGGGCGGCCGATGTTGCCGCGCATCATCATCAGGTTCGACAGCATGTGCACGGTCGCAACCGAGTGCTTGTGCTGCGTGATGCCCATTCCCCACGTCGCGATCACGCGCTCGCCGCGCACGTAGACTTGCGCGAGCGCGTCGATCTGCTCGTGCGACACGCCGCTTTCCGCGGTCAGCGCGGCCCAGCTTTCCGCGCGCAGATCGGACGCGAACGCGTCGAAGCCGGCCGTATGCCCGGCGATGAAGTCGACGTCGAGCACGCGTGCGTCGCCGCGCTCGCGCGCCGCGTCGTCGAGCTCGACCACGCGCTTCGCGACGCCCTTGATCAGCGCGAAATCGCCGCCGACGGCCGGCTGCACGAACATCGACGCGATCGGCGTGCTCGACATCGTCAGCATCTCGGCCGGGTGCTGCGGGCTCGCGAAGCGTTCGAGCCCGCGCTCCTTCAGCGGATTGATCGACACGATCGTCGCGCCGCGCTTCGCGCATTCGCGCAACTCGCCCATCATCCGCGGATGGTTCGTCGCCGGATTCTGGCCGAAGATCAGCAGCGTGTCGGCCGCTTCGAAAT
Organism: Burkholderia sp. ABCPW 14; assembly: GCF_001523835.1. NCBI lineage: Bacteria > Pseudomonadati > Pseudomonadota > Betaproteobacteria > Burkholderiales > Burkholderiaceae > Burkholderia > Burkholderia sp. ABCPW 14. Next base: position 70,459 of record NZ_LOVS01000070.1, read on the forward strand.
CGTCGAGCGTGACGGTGCCCTTGCCGACGCCGACCGTGGCCGGCAGCCCGCGACTCGTCGCCTCGTGGCACATGTTCGAGCAGTCGGGGAAGTTGTTCGTGCCGTAGTAGCGCACGAGCAACTGATACAGGAACGCGGCCTCGTTGCTCGCGCGGCCCGACGTGTAGAACGCCGCGCGGTCCGGATCGCCGAGCGCGCGCAGATGCCGCGCGATCAGCTCGAACGCGGCGTCCCACGCGATCGGCACGTAGCGATCGGTTGCCGCGTCGTAGACCATCGGATCGGTGAGGCGCCCGTGCTGCTCGAGCGCGTAGTCGGACTGTTCGAGGAGCGACGCGACCGTGTGCTCGGCGAAGAACGCGGGCGTCACGCGCTTCGCGGTCGCCTCGGCGGCGACGGCTTTCACGCCGTTCTCGCAGAATTCGAACGTCGACGCGTGCTGGCGATCGGGCCACGCGCAGCCGGGGCAGTCGAAGCCGTCCGGCTGGTTCTGGCGCAGCAGCGCGCGGTAGTTGCCGCCCGATACCTTTTCCTTGAACAGGTTGATCGCGACGTACTTGAGTGCGCCCCAGCCGCCCGCCGGATGGGCGTACGGTTCGATGCGCGCATCGGGTTGCTTGGTTTTCATGTCTTGAAGAGTCTGAGCGCCGGTTGGGGACGGCGATGCAACGAAGCGTACGCGCTCGGCGGCGTGGGCCGGGAGCACACCTCGCCGGAAAGAAAAAGGGTACAGTTCGCATTTATGGTGCGCTGCGTCAAGAAACTGTACTCTTATGTATCGACAAACGGACAATCGAGGCACACGGTGAAGCGCTACGAACAGCTCGCGGACGACATCGAGGCGATGATCCGGCGCGGCGTCTACCGGCCGGGCGAGCGGATTCCGTCGGTGCGGCAGGCGAGCCGCCAGCACCGGCTCAGCGTCACGACCGTCGTGCGCGCGTATCTGGTACTCGAGAGCCGCGGCGCGATCGACAGCCGGCCGCAGTCCGGCTATTTCGTGCGCGCGCGGCAGGACGCGCCGGAGCTGGAACTGCATGCGTCGACGCCCGTCGCGGTGTCGTCGGCCGTCGACGTGAGCCGGCTCGTGCTGTCGACGCTGCGCTCGATCGCGCGCGACGACGCGGTGCCGCTCGGCTCGCCGTATCCGGATGCGACGCCGTTTCCCGCGCAGCGGATCGCGCGGCACGCGCAGGCGATCGCGCGGCGGCGCACGCGCTGGGGCGTGATCGACGACCTGCCGCCCGGCAATCCGGAGCTGATCCGGCAGATCGCGCGCCGCTATCTGGAGGGCGGCGTCGCGGTCGATCCGGACGAGATCGTCGTGACGATCGGCGCGACCGAAGCGATCAATCTGTGCCTGCAGGCGGTCGCGAAGGCGGGCGACACGATCGCGGTCGAATCGCCGACGTTTTATGCGATGCTCCACGCGATCGAGCGGCTCGGGATGCGCGCGATCGAGGTGGCGACGCATCCGGGCGAGGGAATCGATATCGATGCGCTCGCCCGGATCCTCGCGAGCGAGCGCATTGCTGCGTGCATGGTGATGCCGAACTTCCAGAATCCGCTCGGCTTCCTGATGCCGGACGAGCGCAAGCGCGCGCTCGTCGAGCTGCTCGCGCGGCACGACGTGCCGGCGATCGAGAACGACGTCTATCACGAGCTTTACTATGGCGCCGCGCAGCCGAGCACGCTGAAGGCGTTCGATTCGCGCGGGCTCGTGCTGCATTGCGCGTCGTTTTCGAAGAGCCTGTCGCCCGCGTACCGGATCGGCTGGGCGATGCCGGGGCGCTACCGCGATCAGGTCGAAAAGCTCAAGTTCCTGAACACGCTCGCGACGCCCGCGATCGACCAGCTCGCGATCGCCGAGTATCTGAAGCACGACGGCTACGATCATCATCTGCGGCGGATTCGCAAGCTCTATGCGCAGCAGGCGAGCATGATGGTGGCGATGGTGCGGCGCTTCTTTCCGGACGGCACGCGGCTGTCGCAGCCGCGCGGCGGCTACGTGCTGTGGGTCGAGCTGCCGGGCGGCGCCGATGCGATGGAACTGTACCGGCTCGCGCTCGCGCAGAAGATCACGCTCGGGCCGGGGCACATGTTCTCGACGACGGGCGCATATCGGCGCTTCATCCGGCTCAATTACAGCTATCCGTGGTCCCGGCAGATCGAGGAGGCGGTGAAGACGCTCGGCCGGTTGGCGGCGGTGTGTGCAAAGAGATGACGGGTAGGGCGATGCGCGGTGCGCGCCCGACCGACGAGAGGACGGGACGATGATGAAAGCGGATCACGGCGAACGGAACGAGCGGGGCGAACGGAACGAACCGGCGGAGGCAGACGGACGGATCGCGGTCTCGCATGACGACGACGGGCTCGATCCGGCGATCGTCGCGGTGCTGCTGCGATTGCGCGATGCGGCTGTCGAAGCGCGCGGCGCGCCGTGGTCGCTCGCGAAGCTCGGCAAACGCGCGCACGTGCCGATGAGCACGCTGCGGCGCACGTTGACGCAGCTCGATGCGGCCGGCTTGACCGAGACGGTCCTGCGCGACGACGGCACGGGTCGCGCGATGCTGACGGCGCAGGGGCTGGAATTGTGCGATGCGCTTTTCGGCGATGCTGCCGCGGCGTGCGGCGACGCCTGACGCAACCGCGCGCGTGCGAATCGGCGACACGCATGCGGGCACGATTCGACAGGCGGCGCAAACAAGAGCGGGGCGGTCACGGACGGACCGCCCCGCCGTCATGCAGCAATGACCCGGCTTACCACCGCGCCGAGATCCCCGCCATCAACGAATGATCGTAAATCTGATCGTTGAGCCCGCGCCGATAGCCGATGTCGAGATCGAGCCAGCCGCGCGGCGAGTAGATCGCGCCCGCGATCACGTATGCCGGATTCGCGCCGGCGCCGCGCTCGGGATTGCGCGAGATCCCGACGTCGATGCCGAGCCGCAGTTTGTCCGTCGCGCGATAGATCGCCGCGCCGGACGCCTGCCAGATCGACGTCAGGCCGTCCTGGCGATTCGGCTGGTACATCAGGCCCGCATTGGCGAGCAGTTGCACGCGTGCGATGTCGTACTGCGCGAGCAGCATCGCGCCCGCGTTCACGCGGCCGTTGCCGAGGCCGCGCGCGTCGTCGCCGGCCGGCATCGTGACGCGCGGCTTCACGGCGATGCTGAACGGCCCGCGTTCCAGCACGCGCCATTTCGCGCCGATTTCGATGTCGCCGAAGCCCGAGCCCTGTTCGTCGGCGCGTGTCTGCACGTGCGTGTACGGCGCCTGCACGTACAGGTCGACGCGCTCGCCGAAGCCGCGCGTGAGCGTCGCGTTCCAGAGCTGTTGGCGGCCGATGTCGGGCTGCTTCGACGTGCGCTCGACATTCATTTCGTACTGCCAGCTACCGTCGCCTTGCGTGTTGGTGTCGTCGGACGTGAACGGGTGGTCGGCTTGCGCGCCGGAGGGCGCGAAAAGGGCGCCCGCGGCTGCGAGCGGAAGCATTCTTTTCATATCGTCACCTTCGATGAAACGAGCGGCCGGCGCGCGCGCCGCGCGCGGCCGGATGCGAGAGGGATGCGTCGCTTTAGAACCACTGTTTGTAGCGACGGACGTAGAGCGTCTTCACGATCTGCGCGAGCATGATGTAGCCCGCCATCGTCGCGACGAGCCACAGCCAGTAGCTGCCGGGCAGATGGATGAAGCCGAGCGCTTCGGCGAACGGCGAGAACGGCAGCCAGCAGCCGATCGCGATCGCGATCGTCGTCGACATCAGCACGGGCAGCGACGCGGTGCTCTGCAGGAACGGGATCTTCTGCGTGCGCAGCAGATGGACGACGATCGTCTGCGACACGAGGCTCTCGACGAACCAGCCGGAGTTCATCACGAGCTGGCCGCCCGCGCCGCCTTGCGCGTGGTACAGCGCGCCCGCGCCGAACACGGTCCACATCAGCACGTACGTCGTGATGTCGAACACCGACGACGTCGGCCCGACCCACAGCATGAAGCGGCCGATGTTCTTCGCTTCCCACTTGCGCGGCTTCTTCAGGAATTCGGGGTCCATCTTGTCCCACGGCAGCAGCATCTGCGACGTGTCGTAGACGAGGTTCAGCACGAGCATCTGCACGGCGAGCATCGGCTCCCACGGCAGGAACGCGCTCGCGACGAGCACCGAGAACACGTTGCCGAAGTTCGAGCTCGCGGTCATGTTCAGGTACTTGAGGATGTTGCCGAACGTCTCGCGGCCCTTGATCACGCCTTCTTCGAGCACCATCAGGCTCTTCTCGAGCAGGATGATGTCGGCGGTCTCCTTCGCGATGTCCGCGCCGCTGTCGACCGAGATGCCGACATCGGCATCGCGCAGCGCGGGCGCGTCGTTGATCCCGTCGCCGAGGAAGCCGACCGTGTGGCCGTTCGCCTGCAGCGCCTTCACGATCCGCGCCTTCTGCAGCGGCGTGAGCTTCGCGAACACGGTGGTGCGCTCGACCGCCTTTTCGAGCGCCGCATCGTCGAGCGCTTCGACTTCGGTTCCGAGGAGCGGCTTGCCGGGCTCGAGGCCGACTTGCCGGCACACGTTCAGCGTGACGGTCGGGTTGTCGCCCGTCAGCACCTTGACCGCGACGCCGTTCTCGCGCAGCGCGGCGAGCGCCGGCGCGGCGGATTCCTTCGGCGGATCGAGGAACGTCAGGAAGCCGCGCACGACGAGGTCGCGCTCGTCGGCCGTCCGGTATTGCTCGCGCTCGTCGCCGCGCGGGATCGAGCGCGTCGCGACGATCAGCACGCGGAAGCCGTCTTCGTTGTACGCGTTCGCCTGCGTGAGAAGCCGCTTGCGCTCGACGAAATCGAGCGGGCGCACGCCTTCGTTATCCTGAACGTGCGTCGACACCGCGAGCATCTCCTCGACCGCGCCCTTGCAGACGAGCAGATGCGCGCCGCGCGGGTCCTCGACGACGACGGACAGGCGCCGCCGCACGAAATCGAACGGCAGTTCGTCGATCTTGCGATAGCCCTGCGGCTTGATCCATTCGCCAAGCTGATTCGCACGATTGACGATCGCGATGTCGATCAGATTCTTCTGGCCGCTCTGGTGGAAGCTGTTCAGCCAGCCGAGGCGCAGCACGTCCTCGTTCTTGCGGCCGGACACGTCGAGGTGATGCTCGAGGATGATCTTGTCCTGCGTGAGCGTGCCCGTCTTGTCGGTGCAGAGCACGTCCATCGCGCCGAAGTTCTGGACCGCGTTCAGCCGCTTGACGACGACCTTGCGCCGCGCCATCGCGACCGCGCCGCGCGCGAGGTTCGCGCTGACGATCATCGGCAGCATCTCGGGCGTCAGGCCGACTGCGACGGCGAGTGCGAACGTCAGCGCGCTCAGCCAGTCGCCCTTTGTGAGGCCGTTGATCATGAAGACGACCGGCACCATCACGAGCATGAAACGGATCAGCAGCCAGCTGACGCTCGACACGCCGCGATCGAAGCTCGTCTCGACCCGCTTGTGGCTGACGACGTTCTTCGCGAGCGCGCCGAAATACGTGCCGGCGCCCGTCGCGACGACGACCGCGGTCGCCGTCCCGCTGACGACGTTGGTGCCCATGAAGCATGCGTTCGCGAGATCGAGCAGCGAACCGTCGTGGCCGGCGTCGCCGCTGCCGCTGCCGTTCGCCGGCTCGGCGGATTTCTGCGCGACGGCGCCGAGCGTGTCGTACTTCTCGACGGGCAGCGCTTCGCCCGTCAGCACCGCCTGGCTGATGAAGAGATCGCGCGACGAAATCAGCCGCACGTCCGCGGGGATCATGTCGCCCGCGGACAGATGCACGATGTCGCCGACGACGACGTCGCGCATCGGCACGTCGTGCTTGATCGGCGCGCTCGCGTCGTCGGTGCGGCGCTGCACGGTCGCCGTCGTGCGCACCATCGCCTTCAGCTTCTCGGCGGCGCGCAGCGAGCGGAATTCCTGCACGAAGCGCAGCAGCACGCTGATCGTGATCATCGCGAGCAGGATCGTGATCTTGACGTAGTCGCGATCGTCCGGCTCGGCGAAGTAGACGTCGGTGAGGAAGCTGATCGAGGCGAGCACGAGCAGCACGTAGACGAACGGGTTGTTGAACGACGTCAGCAGCTGCCGGCTCCAGTGCGGCGGCTTGTCGTGCGCGATTTCGTTCGGGCCGTCGCGCAGCAGGCGATCCTCGGCGTCGGATGTCGTGAGGCCGCGCTCGCTCGTGCGCAGGTTGTCGAGCGTGTCGGCGAGCGGTTGCGCGGATTCGTATTCGATGCGCATCGGGCGGCGATCGTCGCCGTCGCCCCGTGCGCCGTAATGGAGGAACCCGCGTTGCTTGTTCTTTGAAGGAGTGCGTTGTGTCATCGGACGCTCCGTGTGTCGCGCGCGGCGAGCGGGGAGCGTCGTCGTTATCGATGGACGAGCGTCTCCCGCCGCTTCGCGTCGCGCGCGTTCGGCTGAATGAGTGAAAAATCGGGGTCGCTCGCCGGCGCAGCCGACGCGGCGCATGCGCCGCTCGGCGTGACGCCGGCGAGCGGTAATCGGCTACTGTCGTCTGCTTCCATCTGGACTCCTGTCGATCGTCGGCCGGACACGCTAAGGCATCCGGAATGAAGGGTGCGCATCACGGGTCGATGCGAAAGCGATGCATGCGCGAGCGGCACGCGAGCGCATGCGCACGCATGGCGCGGGCCGCGTATGGCGAGAACGAACGAGCACGACGCGCGCACGGCGGCGCATGCATCGTTCATTCGAGAGAATCGTGGCGGGAAGATCGGGCCGGGATGGCCGCAAAGACGCCGCATCCTGCTGGCTGGGATGCGGCAGAAGCGTGGGGCTCTGCGCGAATGCCTCAGTCAGCAGTCAAGCCGGTGCAGGACCGACTACAACTCGCATCGGTGTTCACGGAACACTCCAAGTATCAAGACGGGGGCGATGGTAAGGGGTCGGCGTGCGAAGCGTCAAGCTTTTTACGGCAGGTTTACACGGTTTGCGCATTCGTTCGTGCGGCGCATGTGCGTCGTCGCGCGACCGTGGCCGCGCGCGGCGGCAAAGCAAGCGGCCGCCCGAACGGGCGGCCGCTGCACGATCACGCGCGGTTCGCGTGGCTATTTCGTTGCGGACGCAACCACGGTGCCCGCGTCGACGATCCCCGCACCCGGCGCGCGCGCGAGACAGGACGCCGTCGACGCCGACGGCCGCGCGGTGCTCGCGAGCCTCTGCGCGATCTGTGCGGGCGTCAGGTTCGGATTCACCGCGAGCATCAGCGACGCGACGCCCGCCACTTGCGGCGCGGCGAGGCTCGTGCCGCTGTGTGTGCCGTACGCGTCGGACGTCGGCACCGTCGTGCCGGCGTTGGTCGTCGACAGAATGTTCGAGCCCGGCGCGCTCAGCGTGATGTCAGCGCCGAAGTTGCTGTACCACGCACGCTGGCCCGTGCTGTCGGTCGCGCCGACCGCGATCACGCCCTTGCAGTTCGCGGGGCGATCCTGGGTCGTCGCCTGGCCGTCGTTGCCGGCCGCGACGACGACGCTCGCACCTTGTGCGATGGCGTCGTTGATCGCCTGCTGAAACGTGTCGCCGCACGGGCCGTTGCCGCCCAGGCTAAGGTTGATGACCTTCGCGGGCGTCAGATTCGCCGGCACGCCGGCGACGGGGAGGCCCGCCGCCCAGCGCATCGCGTCGGCGATGTCGCTCGTCGTGCCGCCGCACTTGCCGAGCACGCGCACGGGCAGCATCTTGCCGTACCAGTTGACGCCCGCGATGCCGATGCCGTTGTTCGCGGCGGCGCCGATGATGCCGGCGACCTGCGTGCCGTGCCAACTGCTGTTCGACGGCGCGCTCGCGCAGTTATAGAACGGGCTCGACGGATCGGTCAGCTCCTGCTGCGTGACCCAGTCGCCCGGATCGGTCGCGTCCGGGCTGCGACCGTGCCCGTTGTTGCCGGTGTTGATGTCGGAAATGAAGTCGTAGCCGGGCAGCAGGTTCGCGATGATGTCCGGATGCGGGCGATAGCCGGTGTCGAGCACCGCGGTGACGACGCTCGGCAAGCCGGTTGTCACGCTCCACGCGTTCGGCAGATCGATGCCGGCCGTCGGATCGAAGTAGTTCCACTGCTGCGCGTAGTTCGGATCGGTCGCCACGGTGCGGGCGAAGACGCGCCGGTCAGGCTCCGCGTACGCGACGTCCGGATCGACGGCGAACGTTTGCGCGAGCGTGCTGGCGGTATCCGCGTTCATCTTTTGTCCGAGCGCGAGCAGCGCCGCGCCGCCCGACATCGTTCGCTCGACCTGCACGGCACTTGTCTGCGCGATGTTTTGCGCATACGAGCGCACGGCGCCGCCCTTCGTGCTCCATTGCGACATCACGCGCAGGATCACCGCGTCGAGACGCGCCGCGTCGTTCGTCGCGGCCATGATCCGCGCGCCCGACGCCGTCGTTGCCGATGCGTTTTGCAGCTTGACGATCAGATGGTCGACGGGCGCGTCTTGTTGAACGGCGCTGGAGACGAGGGAGGCGCTTGCGGCGGCCGATGCGGTTTGCGTGACGGGGCAGGCCGTCGTCGAAGTCGAGGAAGTCGCGGATTGCGACGAGCCCGATGTCGGGGCCGGCGTCGGAGCGGGTGTCGGAGTCGGCTGTGCGGCGGCCGATGGCGTGCTGCCGCCGCCCCCGCCGCCGCCTCCGCCGCAACCGGCGAGCGGAACGAGGAGAGACACGGAGAGAATGCCGGCGACGGCGCGGGCTTGGCCAAACCGCGTCTGATCAGGATTGCTACGTTTTTTGTTCACGATGCCTCTCCACCCTTGGGTTCGAAAACCGCGTGCGCGGTCAACGCGGTCAAGATCCGTGGCGTGAGAAGTCCGTGAGCATCGTCGTCCTTCGTTTGCATCCCGATACATCGCCAGGTCTTGTCCGGATTCCGCCGGGCTCGTGCTCGCCCGATCGGAGGTACTGGTGTGAGTAACGGCTGCGCTTAACAATTCTTGATAGTCTTTCCGAAAATATAGTCGCTCACCGCACAAATTTACGAGCACTTTTGGTGTACTTCGCGGCCTGATTTGAGTGTGATTTTGAGATAAGCGCGGTAAACCGAGAACGGCCGTATCAAACGGGTGAGCGAATGCGTTTTCGGCGCACCGCCGGTAGGCGGCCGCGTCATGCGGCCCGAAGGTTGCCGCGGCGCAGGGCGGCCGGAGGTTTTTGAACGGATTACGATCGCTTTTCGTTCGACTTTTTCGGAGAAAAGCATGCACGTTCGTTTTAACGGGCTCGTCGCCGCGTTCGTCTGCATGGCTGCAGGCGCCGTCCATGCGCAGGACCTCACCGGTACGCTCAAGAAAATCAAGGAGACGGGCGTCGTCGGGCTCGGCATTCGCGAATCGTCGGTGCCGTTCTCGTATTCCGACAATCAGCAGAAGAACATCGGCTATTCGCGCGACATCGCCGCGAAGATCATCGACGAGATCAAGCGGCAACTGAGGCTGCCCGGACTCGTCGTCAAGGAGATTCCGATCACGTCGCAAAACCGCATTCCGCTCGTGCAGAACGGCACGATCGACTTCGAATGCGGATCGACGACGAACACGCTCGAGCGGCAGAAGCAGGCGGCGTTCTCGAACAGCATCTTCCTGTACGGCATCCGCTTCAGCACGCGCAAGGATTCGGGCATCAAGGACTTCGGCGATTTCGCGGGCAAGACCGTCGTGACGACGGCGGGTACGTCCGACGAGCGCCTTCTGCGCAAGCTGAACGAAGACAAGAACATGAACATGACGATCATCAGCGCGAAGGACCACGCCGAGGCGTTCATGAACGTGACGACGAGCCGTGCGGTCGCGTTCGTGATGGACGAGCCGCTGCTGTACGGCGAGCTCGCGAAGGAGAAGAACCCGGGGGCTTACGTGGTCGCGGGTACGCCGCTCGTCCACGAGAACTACGCGTGCATGATGCGCAGGGACGATCCCGCGTTCAAGAAGCTCGTCGATTCGACGATTGCGCAGATGCAGACATCGGGCGAAGCGGCGAAGCTCTACGACAAGTGGTTCATGCAGCCGATTCCGCCGCGGGGGCTGAATCTGAATTATCCGTTGTCGCCGGAAATGCGCGCGCTCTTCAAGAATCCCAGCGATCGCGCGCAGTACTGAATACGGGCCGCGCTCGGCGGAGGCCGGCGCGACGCGCTTCGCCGCGCCGGCCCCGTGATCGGTCGATTGCCGCTTGGCCGCCGTCGGCGCTGCCGTGCCCGGTTACGCGGCCGGCTCCGTATGCCGCTCGCCTCGCCGCGTGCGTGTCGCAACGATCGGCACGCGGCTTCACGATCCCGTCACATCGCACTGCGGCACCTTCCGGATAGGCCGGATGCTGCAACTCCATATTGCGAAACAGTTTTTTGCTGAAACTGAAAAAACAGCCGGAACCCATAATGCAAGGGAGTGCAAAGCGATTCGATGAACTATAAAGGGATTGTTCAATTGTCGATGAACGCGTACATTTCGGGTCCGCGCCGTGGTTTGAGAAATATCAAGACTCGTTTTCCCGAGCCCGACGCCTGAGAGAAGGAACGATGAATAACGACACCAATCCCTACGCGCGTCGCTCGGGCGACGCGGCCGAGCCCATGGGTGGGGGGCTCACTCGACGCCAATGGCTGCAGCGCTCGCTCGCGCTGACCGCATTGGGCCTTGCCGGCTCGCTCACGTTGCGCGCGTTAGCCGATGGTCCGAGCGCCGCGCCGCTCGATGCGTTCATGACGCTGTCCCAAGCGTTGACCGGCAAGACAGGCCTGAACCGCGCGGTCGGCGAACGGTTGCTGCGCGCGCTTCAGAAGGGTTCGTTCGAACTCGGCGACGGGCTGCCGAAGCTTGCAGGCGCGCTTGCCGCGAACACGCTCACGCCCGATCAGGAGGCCCTCTCGCTGCGCATTCTCGAAGCGTGGTATCTCGGCATCGTCGACAACGTCGTGATCACCTATGAAGAAGCGCTGATGTTCGGCGTCGTGTCGGACACGCTCGTGATCCGCTCGTACTGCCCCAACAAACCCGGCTTCTGGGCCGACAAACCGACCGAGAGGCAAGCCTGATGGCCGATACACAACAAGCCGACGTCGTTGTCGTGGGCTCGGGCGTCGCGGGTGCGATCGTCGCGCATCAGCTCGCGATGGCGGGCAAGTCGGTGATCCTGCTGGAAGCCGGCCCGAGGATGCCGCGCTGGGAGATCGTCGAGCGCTTCCGCAACCAGCCGGACAAGATGGACTTCATGGCCCCGTATCCGTCGAGCCCGTGGGCGCCGCATCCGGAGTACGCCCCGCCGAACGACTACCTGGTCCTGAAGGGCGAGCACAAGTTCAACTCGCAGTACATCCGCGCGGTGGGCGGCACGACGTGGCACTGGGCTGCGTCCGCGTGGCGCTTCATCCCGAACGACTTCAAGTTGAAGACCGTCTACGGCGTCGGCCGCGACTGGCCGATCCAGTATGACGATCTCGAGCATTACTATCAGCGCGCCGAAGAGGAACTGGGCGTCTGGGGGCCGGGCGCCGAAGAGGATCTGCTGTCGCCGCGCAAGCAGCCGTACCCGATGCCGCCGCTGCCGCTGTCTTACAACGAGCAGACGATCAAGACCGCGCTCAACGGGTACGATCCGAAGTTCCACGTCGTGACCGAGCCCGTCGCGCGCAACAGCCGTCCGTACGACGGCCGTCCGACCTGCTGCGGTAACAACAACTGCATGCCGATCTGCCCGATCGGCGCGATGTACAACGGCGTCGTCCACGTCGAGAAGGCCGAGCAGGCGGGCGCGAAGCTGATCGAGAACGCAGTCGTCCACAAGCTCGAGGTCGGCCCGCAGAAGAAAATCGTCGCGGCGCGCTACAAGGACCCGAAGGGTGTCGAGCATCGCGTCGAAGGCAAGTACTTCGTGCTCGCCGCGAACGGCATCGAGACGCCGAAGCTGATGCTGATGTCGACGAGCCACGATTTCCCGAACGGCGTCGGCAACAGCTCCGACATGGTCGGCCGCAACCTGATGGACCACCCGGGCACGGGCGTGTCGTTCTACGCGAGCGAGAAGCTGTGGCCGGGCCGCGGCCCGCAGGAGATGACGTCGCTGATCGGCTTTCGCGACGGCGCGTTCCGCGCGACCGAAGCGGCGAAGAAGATCCATCTGTCGAATCTGTCGCGCATCGACCAGGAAACGCAGAAGATCTTCAAGGCCGGCAAGCTCTTGAAGCCCGCCGAGCTCGACGCGCAGATCCGCGACCGTTCCGCGCGCTACGTGCAGTTCGACTGCTTCCACGAGATCCTGCCGCAGCCGGAGAACCGGATCGTGCCGAGCAAGACGGCGACCGACGCGATCGGCATCCCGCGCCCGGAAATCACCTACGCGATCGACGACTACGTAAGGCGGGGCGCGGTGCACACGCGCGAGGTCTATGCGACCGCCGCGAAGGTGCTCGGCGGCACAAATATCGCGTTCAACGACGAGTTCGCGCCGAACAACCACATCACCGGCGCGACGATCATGGGCGCCGACCCGCACGATTCGGTCGTCGACAAGGACTGCCGCACGTTCGACCATCCGAACCTGTTCGTTTCGAGCAGCGCGACGATGCCGACGGTCGGCACGGTGAACGTGACGCTGACGATCGCGGCGCTCGCGCTGCGGATCTCGGACCAGTTGAAGAAGGAAATCTGATGCTGAAACGAACCCTTTCCTTCGTACTGGCCGGCTGCCTCGCATTGCCCGGGCTGGCGGGCGCGGCGGACGCCGCCACGGCTGCGTCCGCGCCCGCCGCCGCTGCGTCCGCGCCGGCTGCGGCCGCTGCGATCGCCGCGGCCGCACCCTCCGGCAATGCGGCGCTCGTCGAGCGCGGCCGCTATCTGGCCGTCGCGGGCGACTGCATGGCGTGCCACACGGCGAAGGGCGGCAAGCCGTTCGCGGGCGGCTTGCCGATGCGCGCGCCCGTCCTCGGCACGATCTACACGACCAACATCACGCCCGACAAGGAAACGGGCATCGGCGACTGGACGTTCGCGGACTTCGAGCGCGCGGTGCGTCACGGCGTCGCGAAGAACGGCGACAACCTGTATCCGGCGATGCCGTACGTGTCGTATGCGAAAGTCACCGACGACGACGTGAAGGCGCTGTACGCGTACTTCATGCACGGCGTCGAGCCGGTCAAGCAGTCGGCGCGCAAGAACGACATTCCGTGGTATCTGAGCATGCGCTGGCCGCTCAAGATCTGGAATCTCCTGTTCCTGAAGGACGGCGCGTACCAGCCGAAGCCCGAGCGCGGCGTCGAATGGAACCGCGGCGCGTATCTCGTGCAGGGCCTCGCGCACTGCGGCACGTGCCACACGCCGCGCGGCGTCGCGCTGCAGGAGAAGTCGCTCGACGATACGGGCGGCGGCAGCTTCCTCGCGGGCTCGGTGCTGTCGGGCTGGGACGGCTACAACATCACGTCGGACACGAGCGCGGGGATCGGCGGCTGGTCGCAGCAGCAGCTCGTCCAGTACCTGCGCACGGGCAGCGTGCCGGGGCTCGCGCAGGCGGCGGGGCCGATGGCCGAAGCGGTCGAGCACAGCTTCTCGCAGATGAGCGATGCCGACATCGGCGCGATCGCGACGTACATCCGCACGGTGCCCGCCGTCGCCGACGGCAGCGCGAAGGCGCGCTTCGCATGGGGCAAGCCGGCCGAGGACGGGATTCGGCTGCGCGGCGTCGCGCTCGCGTCGACGGGCATCGATCCCGCGCGGCTCTATCTCGGCAATTGCGCGAGCTGTCACCAGATGCAGGGCAAGGGCACGCCGGACGGCTACTATCCGCCGCTCTTCCATAACTCGACCGTCGGCGCGCCGAATCCGACGAACCTCGTGCAGGTGATCCTGAACGGCGTCGCGCGCAAGGCGGGCCAGGAAGACGTCGGGATGCCGGCGTTCCGCCACGAACTGTCGGATGCGCAGATCGCCGCGCTGACGAACTACCTGACCGTCCAGTTCGGCAATCCGGCGGCGAAAGTGAGCGAACAGGACGTTGCGAAGCTGCGCGCGTCGCAGTAACGTACGGGTCGGTTATCCGGCGATCGAGGAGGACGGCATCGCACCGGGCGGCTGTCCGGTGGCAGGTCGCAGTCGACAGCGAGGCGGCCCGCGGCGTGAGCCGTGAGCCGTGAGCCGTGAGCCGCCTCGGTCCGCAACCGGCACGCGCGACGCTTCGCGCGCGGCGCCCGCTTCCCGCTCCATACGACAATGAGACAAACCTTTCTTGCACCTCAGAGAGACCTTCTTCTGCTGCTTTCCCGCGTTCTGCTCGTCATCCTGTTCGTGATCTTCGGCTGGGAGAAGCTGCTGAATTTCTCGGGCACGGTCCAGTTCATGGCGGCCGAGGGCACGCCGTTGCCGTCGATCGCGGCGGTCGTCGCGGTCGTGATGGAGTTCTTCGTCGGCATCGCGATCCTGATCGGCTTCTACACGCGGCCGCTCGCGCTGCTGCTCGGCCTCTACACGATCGGCACCGCGATCATCGGCCATCACTACTGGTCGATGCCGGCCGCCGAGCAGATGAACATGATGATCCACTTCTACAAGAACATCGCGATCACGGGCGGCCTGTTCGCCCTGTGCGCGGCTGGCCCCGGACGCTATTCGCTCGATCGCGGTTGAGCGGCGTGCCGGACGTGTTTGGAACCTGAGAGAAGACAATAGGCGGAGAACAATGGGTTTTCATTCGAAGAAAATGATGGCTGCGATCGTCGCGGCCGGGCCGGCGCTCGCTTGCGCGCAAACGAGCGTCACGCTGTACGGCCGGGTCGACGGCGGCATCGAATACCTGAATCACATCGCGAATCCCTCGGGCGGCAGTTCGTCGCGCTGGAGCGCCGAGAGCGGCGACTGGGGCACCAGCATGTTCGGCCTGAAAGGCGTCGAGGATCTGGGCGGCGGCACGGCGGCGATCTTCAACCTGGAGACCGCGTTCCAGGTGATGAACGGCACGACGGGCGGCGGCCGGATGTGGTCGCGGCGCGCATACGTCGGCCTGAAGAACGACACGTGGGGCACGCTGCAGGCGGGGCGCAATCTCTTCATCGACAGCGACGGCGTGTGGGAATTCGATCCGTTCGTCCAGCAGGCGTTCTCGTCGGCGTCGCTCGTGCGCGGCCGCAACTGGCAGCAGACGAGCAACAACGTCGAATATCACAGCCCGGTGTTCGGCGGCTTCGACGTGCAGGCGCAGTATGCGTTCGGCAACCAGTCGCGCGGCTTCAACTACGGCGCGCCCGGCGACTTCGGCCGCTCGGAAGGCGTGATGCTCTCGTATCACTCGACGATGCTTGACGTGCGCGGGATGTACGACGAGCTGCGCGACAGCAACGGCCGCATGAGCAACATCTTCTCGAGCTCGCGCGAGTATTTCATCGGGGCGAACGTGAAGGTGCAGAAGTTCAAGATCCAGGGCGCTTATACGCATTACTCGGCGCCCGACACGCCGGCGGGCCTCGCCGATCGCGCCGATCACTTCTGGCTCGGCGCGACGTATCAGGCGAATCCGCAGTGGGCGGTGACGGGCGGCGGCTACTACGTGCGCGTGCGCGGCGGCGACGGCGGCGATGCGTCGCACGATCCGTCCGGCCACGCGATCATGTATGCGCTCGGGACGACTTACAACCTGTCGAAGCGGACCTTCCTGTACGGCACGGTCGCCTATGTGCGCAACGGCGGGAATTCGAACTTCTCGCTGCTCGCGACGCCGCGCGACGCGACGCCGAACACGAGCCCGCTCGCGGGAGAATCGCAGACGGGCGCATATGTCGGGATGATGCATACGTTCTGACGCGCACGTCGCGCGATGCAGGATAGGAAGGGCTTCGGCGTGCTGGCCGAAGCCCTTTTTTCATGGGCTGGCGGCGCGGCGAACGCACCGGATCGTTCCTCGCGGCGGATTCGTTTCGCGGTCCGGACGAATGTGCGCCACGGCCGGCGCAGCGCGCGAGCATGATGCGTCCGATTGGACATTAGATAGAAACACTGATTGCTGGCCATAGTCGGACGGCGCAAAGTTGTACATACAACTTCGGCGCGGCTGAAATCGCCGCCAGAAGCCGTTCGTAAGCTCCCGGAAATCCGACGGACAGGTTGCGCGCCCGCTTGACGGCGGCGGCGTGCCGCGCCCGTGCACATCGAGGAAATCGCAGATGCTCTTTCAAGGCTTCGGTCCGCTGCTATGGGCCGGCACGGTCGAAACGGTCAAGCTCGCCGTCCTTTCGCTCGCCGCGTCGCTCGTGCTCGGGCTCGCGGGCGCGGCGGCCAAGCTGTCGCCGAATCGCGTGCTGGCCGGCATCGGCACGTTCTACACGACGCTGATTCGCGCGGTGCCGGATCTCGTGCTGATGCTGCTGCTGTTCTACGGGATCCAGATCCTGCTGAACGACACGACCGACATGCTCGGCGTCGATCAGATCGACATCGACCCGTTCGTCGCGGGCATCGTCACGCTGGGCTTCATCTACGGCGCGTACTTCACCGAGACGTTTCGCGGCGCGTTCCTCGCGGTGCCGCGCGGTCAGCTCGAAGCGGGCTTCGCGTACGGGATGAGCTCGTGGCGCGTGTTCGCGCGAATCATGTTCCCGCAGATGATGCGCTTCGCGCTGCCCGGCATCGGCAACAACTGGCAGGTGCTCGTGAAGGCGACTGCGCTCGTGTCGATCATCGGTCTCGCCGACGTCGTGAAGGCGTCGCAGGACGCAGGCAAGAGCACGCTGAACTTCTTTTTCTTCACGCTCGCGGCGGGCGCGATCTATCTCGCGATCACGACGCTGTCGAATCTCGTGTTGATGTATCTCGAAAAACGCTATTCGGCGGGTGTGCGGAGGCTGGCGCTGTGATTCAGATCATCGGTCAATATTGGCAGAACTACCTGTTCAGCGACGGCTACCGGATCAGCGGCCTCGCGATCACGCTGTGGCTGCTCGTCGTGTCGATCGGGCTCGGCTTCTGCCTCGCGGTGCCGCTCGCGATCGCGCGCGCGTCGCGCAACCGCTTGCTGTCGCGCACGGTGTGGCTCTACACGTACGTGTTTCGCGGCACGCCGCTCTACGTGCAGCTACTGCTCTGCTACACGGGCATCTACAGCCTGGGCGTCGTGCACGATCATGCGTGGCTCGACAGCTTCTTCCGAAGCGCGATGAACTGCACGCTGCTCGCGTTCACGCTGAACGAATGCGCGTATGCGACCGAGATCTTCGCGGGCGCGATCAAGTCGACGTCGCCGGGCGAGATCGAGGCGGGGCTTGCATACGGGATGTCGCGGTGCAAGCTGTACACGCGCGTGATCCTGCCGTCGGCGTTGCGCCGCGCGCTGCCGAGCTACAGCAACGAAGTGATCCTGATGCTGCACGCGACGACGCTCGCGTTCACGGCGACCGTGCCCGACATCCTCAAAGTCACGCGCGACGTCAATTCGGCGACCTACGCATCGTTTCAGGCGTACGGGATCGCGGCCGTGCTGTATGCGGTCGTCGTGTTCGGCCTCATCTGGCTGTTCCGCCGGATGGAGGCGCGCTGGCTGGCGTTCCTGAGACCGCAGGGACGCTGACGCGCACAGCGGCATCGATCAACGAAGCTCAACGACGATCAAGGACGACGGCGAATGTACAAGCTCAGTGTGGACGACCTGCACAAGAAGTTCGGCGACAACGAGGTGCTGAAGGGCATCTCGATGAAGGCGAAGGCGGGCGACGTGATCAGCATCATCGGCTCGAGCGGCTCGGGAAAGAGCACGTTCCTGCGCTGCATCAACTTTCTCGAGCAGCCTTGCGCGGGCACGATCACGCTCGGCGACGAGTCGATCCGCGTGGCGCGCGACAGGCGCGGCGCGCCGAAGATCGGCGATCCGAAGCAATTGCAGCGGATGCGCGTGAAGCTCGCGATGGTGTTCCAGCACTTCAATCTGTGGGCGCACATGACGGTGCTCGAGAACGTGACCGAGGCGCCTGTCAGCGTGCTCGGCCTGTCGCGCGCCGAGGCGCAGGCGCGGGCGCGCGCGTACCTGCGGAAAGTGGGGCTCGCGCCGGGCGTCGAGGCGAAATATCCGTCGCACCTGTCGGGTGGCCAGCAGCAGCGCGTCGCGATCGCGCGCGCGCTCGCGATGGAGCCCGAAGTGATGCTGTTCGACGAGCCGACGTCGGCGCTCGATCCCGAGCTCGTCGGCGAAGTGCTGAAGGTGATGCAGGCGCTCGCGGAAGAAGGGCGCACGATGATCGTCGTCACGCACGAGATGGGCTTCGCGCGCAACGTGTCGAATCACGTGATCTTCCTGCACCAGGGGCGGATCGAGGAGGAGGGGCATCCGCAGGACGTGCTCGTCAGCCCGAAGAGCGAGCGCCTGTCGCAGTTCCTGTCCGGCCGGCTCAAGTAGGCGGGCCGGCACCACCTATCGATTTACTCGCCGCTCGTCCACTCGACGTTCGCGCCGACCGAGCGCAGATTCTCGACGAAATGCGGATGCGCGCGCCGGATCGGCTGCGCGTTCAGGATCTCCGAGCGGCCGTCGATGCTCGCCGCGACCATCAAGAGCGCGATCGCGACGCGGATGATGTACGGGCTTTCGACGCGGGCGGGGCTGAGCGGTAGCCCGCCGAACGTGATCAGCCGATGCGGATCGGACAGGAACACGTGCGCGCCGAACTTCGACAGCTCGCCTGTCCAGCCCATCGCGCCGTCGTAGACCTTGTTCCAGAACATCACGCTGCCTTGCGCCTGCACGCCGAGCGCGATGAAGATCGGCAGCAGATCGACAGGCAGGTACGGCCACGGCGCGGCCTCGACCTTCGTCAGGATGTTGCGCGTGAACGGCTGCTTGACCTTCAGCGGACCGTCGCGCAGCGCGTGCGACCAGCCGTTCTCGTGCGTGACCTGCACGCCGAACTTCGCGAAGGTCCGGTCGATCAGCGGGAACTGCTCGGGCGAGCCGTTGCGCACCGCGATGTCGCCGCCCGTGATCGCGCCGAGTGCGAGGAACGTCGCGATCTCGTGGAAGTCCTCGTTGAAGCGGTACTCGCCGCCCGCGTGCGCGCGGCCGCCCTGGATGCTCAGATGTGACGTGCCGATGCCTTCGATCGGCACGCCGAGCATCGCGAGGAATCGGCAGAACTCCTGCACGTGCGGCTCCGACGCGGCGTTGACGAGCGTCGACGTGCCGTTCGCCGATGCCGCGCACAGCGCGAAGTTCTCGGTCGTCGTGACCGACGCGTAGTCGAGCCAGTGGTGGTTCGGCGTGAGCGGCCCGTCGGCGCGCACGATCAGCGAATCGGACGTGCGCTCGATCCGCGCGCCGAAGCGCTCGAACACCTCGACGTGCGGGTCGATTTCGCGCACGCCGAGCGTGCAGCCCTTCACGTCGTTCTCCAGCCGCGCGACGCCGAAGCGCGCAAGTAGCGGCGGCACCAGCATGATCGACGAGCGCATTTCCTCCGGCAGCCGATGGACGGCCGGATCGAACGCCGTCGCGCGGTGGTGCAGGTCGAGCACGCCCGTCGCGTAGTCGATCGACACGTCGCTGCCGAGCGTGCGGAAGATGTCGAGGATCTTGCGGACGTCGGTGATGTCCGGCACGCCGACGAGCCGCAGCGGCCGATCGGTGAGGAGCGTCGCGCACAGGATGGGCAAGACGGCGTTCTTGTTGGCGGACGGCGTGATTTCTCCGCGAAGCGGCGCGCCGCCGTGGACGATCAGGTTCGACATGTTCGGATGCAGGTGGGGGTGATGACACGCAAGGTCGATATCATGCCATCGTTCGCCAGGATTTCGCAGATTCGTCGTGCGGCGCCGCGCACGCGCGTGGACGGGCGGCGGCGGGGCGGGCGCTTCACACGACGCGCGCGAAGGGGGATCATCGGACTGCGCGCGGCACAGGCGATCGTACCCTTTCAAGCGAGGCGATCCATGCAAACCGACGATTCCCCGATCTACGAAGGCGGTTGCACGTGCGGCGCGGTGCGCTACCGGATGACGTCCCGGCCGCTCGTCGTGCACTGCTGCCATTGCCGCTGGTGTCAGCGGGAAACCGGCACGGCGTTCGCGCTGAACGCGCTGATCGAATCGGACCGCTTGGTGCTGCTGCGCGGCGAAGTCGACATCGTCGATACGCCGTCGAACAGCGGCAAGGGCCAGAAGATCGCGCGCTGCCCGCGTTGTCGTGTCGCGGTGTGGAGCCACTACGCGGGCGGCGGCGGCGCGGTGAGCTTCGTTCGCGTCGGCACGCTCGACAACCCGGATCGCCTGCCACCCGACATCCATATCTTCACGTCGTCGAAGCAGCCGTGGGTAATCCTGCCGCCCGACGCACGCGCCGTGCCCGAATACTACGCGTCTGACGAGATCTGGTCGGACGAGAGCCTCAAGCGGCGCGCGGCGCTGCGTGCGAAGCGGGATCGTTAGCCGTCGCGATGGCCGTGCCGCCGGCGGCCGGTAATCCGCCCGGCATCTCCGGCGCGCGACGCGAAGAGGCTGAGTCCGGCGGAGAACGGGGCGAGTCGATGAGACGGCGCGGCACGCGCGCATCGATCGACGCGCGCAAGCCCTGCAAACGAAACGCCGGCGCGACTTTCGCCGCGCCGGCGTGTTGGGATCATGCGGCTCATGCCGGCGTGGCCGGCATGTCGGGCTTTACAGGCAGCTATTGATGTCGCCTGCGGCCGCGCTGTCCGCCGAGCCGGTGCCCGCGCGGAAGCCGACCCACGTCTTCGCGTTGCCGGAGCGCGCGGGGCGCACGACCGCGGCCGCGCCGTTCGGCGGTTGCTGGCCCGGCACATAGACGTCCGCCGCGAGACCGTTCGCGAGCACTTCCTGCGTGACGACCTGCTGTTGCGCCTTGTCGGCCCAGGTTTTCGCAATGCAGGTCGAGACGTCCTGCGCAGGCTTCTGGCTCTGTCCCACGTTCTGGACGTCGGTGCCCGCGGCGCTGGCCGAAGTTGCCACAATCAATGCGATGAACGGTAAATATTTCACGTTATCTCCCTCTGGTCGTGATTCGTGAATCGGATTTCAACGGTACTACGATCCAATGTGAGTGCGCATCGTCGGCGATGTTCCGACGATTCGGAAACAAGATGTTAAGGAGCTTGCCAAGCGAAGCAGAGTGCGCCGGGCGTCGTGTGCGCAATTGCTGCGCCGCACGCGCATGTGCGACGACCCGGCGTTGCCGAGGCGTCGCGCGTGCTTGCGGATGAATGGATTGGATTGGCGCTGCGCAGGCGTGAAGAAGAGAGCGCGGTGCGCGGATTGCTGTCCGTCATGCCGGATTCGGCACGATCGAAACCGTCAGCCTACGCCGCGCAGTTCTCCGACCGCTTGGCGTAGGGTGCATGCTAACGGTGGCCCCGTCGCGTTCGTATTCGGTATTCGTATTCGTTGAGTTCATGATGGCAAAGACCGCGCGCGACGACTGTTAAGCACGTTCAAATCGACGGGCGAAAATTGTCATAGATTGTTTGGCGCGCGACGCGCGTTTGACGGTGCGTGCAGCCGTCAAAACTGATCCGCTGGCTGACGGTCGGCCTGAAGGATACGACGCGGCTTGTGTCCGTCGACGACGTGCTGTACTTCCAGGCGCTCGACAAATACACGGAGGTGGTGACGCACGGCGAGCGGCATGTGATTCGCACGCCGCTCAAGGAACTGCTGCCACGGCTCGATCCGGATCGCTTCGCGCAGGTGCATCGCGGCGTGATCGTCGCGTATGCGGCGATCGACCGGATCGAGCGGGATCTGCTCGGGCGCCTTCGCATCCATCTGCGCGGCCATCGGGACATGCTGCCGGTGAGTCGCGCGTATGCGGGGCTGTTCAAGCACATGTGACGCGCCGCGCGTCGCATTGTGCGTGGCCGCGCGGTGGCGGAACGGTCGATACGGCGGTTGCATGGCCGATCGCGCGTCGTCGCTTGCTTTCCAGCGCTTGAACATCCTGGGAAGTCGAATCGACGCCGCCGAGCCGACGCTTCCAATCGCCGATTTCGCGCGTTCGAGCGCGGAGCCAATTCGATCGTTCATCCGGCGTTTTGCTCTTCATGCCTGCTTTGGCGATCCGGTTTCGCAGCGTCCCGGCTTCCTCGTCGAGTTTCCTTTTCATCGCGCGTCCACCGTATTCGCAAGACGGACGATTATTCTCCCATACGAATGTCAGTGCGACGCGCGTTGTCTTCGGCGCGCCGCTCAGCCCGCCTTGCGCGTCAGCGCGAAGCGGCGCTTCACGAACGCCGCCGGATGCGCGCGGCGGAAACGCTCGCGCTTGTGCTCGTCGTCGAAGTGCCGCAGCGCCGGCTTCACGAGATCGCTGCGCGAGACGATGCCGAGGAGTCGCATCGTCTCGGGATCGGCAACGACCGGCAGACGCTCCAACTGATGCACGGCGAGCCGCGTCGCGACGAGGCGGCAGGTCTCGTCGGCGAGTGCGAAAACGGGCGTGCGGTGCGCAAGCACGTCGGCGACCCGCATGTCGGTGACCCGCACGTCGGCTACCCGCACGTCGGCTACCCGCATGTCGGCTACCTGCATGTCGCCCGCCCGCGCAGCGCCGGCGCCCGCACCGCCCGCACGCGCGTCGCCTCCGCGATCGAGCGTCGCGCGATCGAGCAAGCCGATCAGCACCCCGTCGCGCACGACCGGATAAGCGCGGTGCGCCTGCGTCGCGCCGAAGTACCGCGCACGCGCGAGGTCGACGCTCAGGTCCGCATCGATCGTGACGACGTCGCGCGTCATCACTTCATCGACGTAATGACGCTCGAGCGGATCGACGCCGTACTCGCGATAGATGTGATAGCCGCGCCGCGCGATCTTCTCGGTCATGATCGAGCGCTTCATCACGACGGTCGCGAAGCCGTGCGCGACGAGCGTCGCCGCGAGGAGCGGCAGCAGCGCGTTCGCGTCGTGCGTGAGGCCGAACGCGAAGACGATCGCGGTGAGCGGCGCGCCGAGCGTCGCACCGAGCGTCGCCGCCATGCAGACGAGCGGCCACAGCGCCGGATCGCCGCCCGGCAGCACGGGCCCGAGCAGCGTGCCGAGCCCCGCGCCGAGCATCAGGAGCGGCGCGAGCACGCCGCCCGACGTCCCCGAGCCGAGCGCGATCACCCAGATCGCGGCCTTGACGACGAGGATGGCAAGCGCGAACCGCAGCGCGATGTTGCCGTGAAGCAGATCGCCGATCACGTCGTAGCCGACGCCGAGCGCGCGCGGCTCGATCAGCCCGCCGATCCCGACCGCGAGCCCGCCGATCGCGGGCCACCACATCCAGTGGACGGGCAATTTGCCGAACCCGTCCTCGGTCTTGTAGAGTGCGACGGACAGCCCGCACGCGAGCGCGCCCGACAACAGGCCGGCAAGCACGCACGAGCCGAGCGCGGCGGCCGACGGCGGCGCGGTCACGAGCGGAAACAGCGGGCCGACGCCGAAGAACGCGGCGCGCGCGAAGCCCGCGACCGCGCACGCGAGCGCCACGGGCAGGAAACTGCGCGGCCGCCATTCGAACAGCAGCAGCTCGACGGCGAGCAGCACCGCGGCGACGGGCGTGCCGAACACGGCGGTCATCCCGGCCGTCGCGCCGGCGACGAGGAGCGTCTTGCGCTCGGCGGCCGTCACCTTCACGAACTGCGCGATCAGCGAGCCGATCGCGCCGCCCGTCATGATGATCGGGCCTTCCGCGCCGAACGGCCCGCCGCTGCCGATCACGATGCCCGATGCGAGCGGCTTCAGCACCGCGACCTTCGGCGACATCCTGCTCTTGCCGAACAGGATCGCCTCGATCGCCTCGGGAATCCCGTGGCCGCGAATCTTGTCCGAGCCGAAGCGCGCGATCAGTCCGACGGCGACGCCGCCCACGACCGGCACCGCGATCACCCAGGGCCCGAGCGTGTTCAGCGCGGGCGAGCGGTCGGCGAACGAAAACTGCTGGAAGAAGAACAGGTTCGTGAACAGGTGGATGAGGCTCAGCAGCGCGAATGCGGCGAACGTGCTGAGCACGCCGATCGCGAGCGCGAGGAGCGCGATGCGCGGCAATCGTGCGTTCGACGCGAAATCGCGTTTGTGTGGGGCGGCGATGCTCATGATGTCGGGGCGGGGAGAGTGGGTGTTAGGCTCAGTAATCGATCTGCGGCACCTGGAACGCGCCGCGCAGCGACTTCAGCTCCGCGCGGTGCAGCTCGGCGAGTCGCGCGAGCACGCGTGCGCCGGCCGGCTCCAGATGCACTTCGACTTGCCGGCGATCGGTCTCGCTCGGCTTGCGCCGGACGAGCCCGACCGCTTCGCAGCGCGTCACCAGCGCGACGACGCCGTGATGCTGCGCCTGCAGCCGCTCGGCGAGCTCGCCGACCGTCGCCCAGTCGCGCTCGGGATAGCCCTTGATGTGGAGCAGCAGCAAGTATTGCAGCGGCGTGATGCCCTCGCTTTGCGCGGCCCGCTCGGAGAAGCGCTCGAAGCGCCGCATCTGATAGCGGAATTCGGAAAGCTGTTCGAAATCTGCCTTGCGCAGCTCGCGTGCCGGTTTCGTCATCGACGTTCCAACGTGATCGAAAAGTGTGCAAATATATCATAACGTGATGTATTTTGACGGTATCCGGCGTGCTCGAATTCATTGTGCCGATTCCTTTCGCGATTCCTTGCGCTTACGCGGCGACGCGCACTTGCGATTGCCGATAGAGCCCGGCGATCAGGTCCGCCTGCGTGACGATGCCGGCGAGCGTCTGGTTCGCGTCGACGACCGGGATGTGGTGGTGGCCGTGATCGGCGAAGAGCGGCACGAGTTCGGCGATCGGCGTCGTCGTGCGCACCGTGTGCACGCGCGTGCTCATTACTGTGCGCGCGACGAACGCCGGGCCGGCGAGCGTGCGCGGCAGCCGCGCGGACAGGCTGCGCAAGAGGCTTGGCGTCGCGTGCGGCGCGGCCCTCGACAAGTCCGCGCGCGTGACGATGCCGACGACGCGCGCATTCGCATCGACGACGGGCAGCGCCTTGATCCGGTGCCGGTCGAGCAGCGTCATCGCGGCGGGCAGCGGCGTGTCGGGCGCGACGCTGATCGCCGGGCGCGTCATGATGTCGGCGCACGACAGCTCGTCGAACGTGCGCGCGTACGCGCGCAGCTCGGTCTCGCGCAGCAGCGATTCGAGATCTTCCGGCGCGACGTCGAGCCATTCGCTGCGGCTTTTTAGCACCGCGTCGAGATCGGCGCGCACGAAGCGCGCGTGCAGCGGCGTCGCGGCCACATCCGTCTTCGGTTCCGGCTGCGGCCGCGCGCCGCCGTGCGGATAGCGGTGGCCGGTGAGCGCGTGATAGACGAGCGCCGCGCCGAGGAGGGCCGCCGATTGCAGCGCGATTGGCTCGACGACGAAGCGAAAGCCGAGCGCGTGCACGGCCGGGCCGCCGACGACCGCCGTCAGCGCGACCGCGCCCGACGGCGGATGCACGCAGCGCAGCGCGAACATCGCACCGATCGCGCACGCGATCGCGAGCGACGCGGCGAGCACGGGATCGGCGATCCATTGCGCGCACGCGACGCCGACCGTCGCCGCGACGAGGTTGCCGCCGATCAGCGACCACGGCTGCGCGAGCGGGCTCGCCGGCACCGCGAACAGCAGCACGGCCGATGCGCCCATCGGCGCGACGAGGAGCGGCACGTCGCCCGGGCTGCCCGGCAGCGCGCGCATCGTCACGCCGACGCAGCCGATGCCGGCGAGCGCGCCCGCGCACGAACGCAGGCGTTCGCGCCAGCCGAGCGTCACCGGAATCGGGACGAAACGCAGGAGCCAGTGACGGAGACGATGATGAAACACGAGAGACGAAGACAAGGTCGGACTGCCGTAACGTAAAAGGAAGGTGCGCCGATCGGTCGCGCGCCGAGCGCAAAATTATATGTCATTGTGATATAAATTGCCGGCCCCGCAGAGCGCGGGGCCGGCTGTCGGTGTTTCAGGATGCGGAAAACGGGCGCGAGCGAGCGCGCCGGCGCGCATCGGCGTACAATTCGCCCAATCTGATCCCGACGAATCA
Organism: Burkholderia sp. ABCPW 14; assembly: GCF_001523835.1. Classification (NCBI taxonomy): domain Bacteria; kingdom Pseudomonadati; phylum Pseudomonadota; class Betaproteobacteria; order Burkholderiales; family Burkholderiaceae; genus Burkholderia; species Burkholderia sp. ABCPW 14. The sequence goes on from NZ_LOVS01000070.1 coordinate 96,472, forward strand.
CATAATTTGCCGCCCGCGATGCCCGCTCCCCGCCTGTCTCATGGCCTGCGCATCCGGTCGATCAGTCGTCCCCGGCCGCGTTCGGCGGCGCCAGCCGCGTCTCGCCGGCCCTCGTATCCCGTACATTCCCGAAGCCCATCCCATGGACATGCTCGATAACATGCGCCTGTTCGTGCGCGTCGTCGAAGCCGGCAGTTTCACCGCAGTCGCGAAGGAAATCGACGCGACCACCGCTCAGGTGTCGCGTGCCGTCTCGAACCTCGAAGCGCACGTGCAGACGCGCCTGTTGCACCGGACGACCCGTCATCTCGGGTTGACCGAAAGCGGCCAGCGCTACTTCGAACGCGCGAAGTCGATCCTCGCCGAGATCGACTACGCGAACGCCGAGGCCCGCAACGCGCTGCTGCGGCCGAGCGGCAAGCTGCGCATCCATGCGATGACGGGGCTCGGGCAGAGTCACGTGGTGTCGTCGATCGTTCGCTATCAGGAGGACAACCCCGACGTGTCGGTCGAGCTGACGCTCGCGCAGCGGATGCCGAATCTCGTCGAGGAGGGCTACGACGTGTCGATCGTGTCGGCGTCGCATCTGCCCGATTCGGGCTACGTCGCGCAGACCTGCGGGACGAGCTGCAGCGTGCTCGTCGCGTCGCGCGGGTATCTCGCGCGGCACGGCACGCCGACGACGCCGGAGGATCTCGCGAAGCACGTGTGCCTGCGGCTCGACACGCCGGCGTCGCCGGGCGGCGAATGGCGGCTCGAGCGCGACGACGGCGACGAGACCGTGTACGCGCTGCCGCCCGCGCCGTTCCAGGCGAACGTGCCGGATGCGTTGTCGGTCGCGGTGCGCGCGGGGCGCGGGATCGGCTCGATCGCGCTGTACACGGCGCTCGACGACATCCGCGAAGGGCGGCTCGTCCGCGTGCTGCCGAACTATCGGCTCGACACGCTGAGCGTCTATGCCGTCTATGCGACGCGCCGCTACCTCGACGCGAAGATCCGCACGTTCCTCGATCATCTGCGCACGACGTTGACGCCCGCGCTCGCCGAGGACATCGTGGAGCTCGACCGGCTCACGCGGGCCGCCGCCCAGCCGGCGCGCAAGCGCGCGTGAGCGTGAGCGTGAACGTGTGAGCGGCTGCCGCGTTCCGTGCGCGCAATGATCACAACGCAACGCGAACGGCGCGGGCCCGGCGGCCCGCCGCCGAATGCGAAAGAGGGAAACGTGAAGCGAAGCCGCGCGCGCCGGACGGTGCCGACGCGCGCGAGCGGCGTCAGTGCGTGATCGACAGGAACAGGTAGGCGGCGAACAGCGACAGGTGCACGACGCCGTGCAGCACGGTCGTGCGTCCCAGGCTCAGCGTGAGCGTGCTGACGAGCAGCGTCAGCGACAGCAGCACCGTCTCCATCCCGCCGATGCCGAGCGTGAGCGGGGCGCCCGTCGAGATGAACACGGCGGCGACGGTCGGGATCGTGAGGCCGATGCTCGCGAGCGCGGAGCCGAGCGCGAGATTCATGCTCGTTTGCAGCCGGTTCGCGCGCGCCGCGCCGACCGCGGCGAGCCCTTCCGGCAACAGCACCAGCGCGGCGATCACGATGCCGACGGCCGCTTCGGGCGCGCCGAGCCTGAACACCGTGCGCTCGACCGCGGGCGACAACAGCTTCGCGAGCAGCACGACCGCGATGAGGCTCACGAACAGGAACACGATGCTCGTGAGCGTGGTGCGGCCGCTCGGCGGCACCGCGTGGACGGATTCGTCGGCGCTGCCGTCGATCAGGAAGTAGTCGCGGTGACGGACTGTCTGCACGAACACGAACACGCCATACAGCACGAGCGACGACACGCCTGCGAACGCGAGCTGCGACGTCGACAGATGCGGGCCGGGCGCGGCGCTCAGGTAGTTCGGCATCACGAGCGACAGCACCGACAGCGACGCGAGCACCGCGAGCGCCTTCGTCGCGCCGCGCCCCTGGAAGTCCTGCTCGCCGTGCTTCCAGCCGCCGACGAGCAGGCACAGCCCGACGATCCCGTTGCAGACGATCATCACCGCGGCGAACACGGTATCGCGCGCGAGCCCGGATTTCTCGGGGCCGCTCGTCAGCATCACCGACACGATCAGCGCGACCTCGATCACGGTGACGGCGATCGCGAGCACGAGCGTGCCGAACGGCTCGCCGACGCGATGCGCGACGACTTCGGCATGATGGACGGCGGCGAACACGGCGCCCGCGAGCGCGGCGGCGACGATTGCGATGACGAAGCCTTCGGCCGGCACGACGCGCGACAGCGCGAGCACCAGCCAGGCGGCGAGCGGGGCGGCGAGTGTCCAGCGCGGGAGGGCGGGCGATGAGATCGGCATGGCGTGTCCTTGGTCGAGGCGAGGTGCGAGCGGGGATTCTAACAGGCGGTCCGGCGCCGATATCCGGCAGGCGGCGGCACGATGCGGCGCGGATCGCGCGGTCGGCCAAGCGGAAAAACGCCGCCGTCGCGCCGCCGATGGTTGCGAGCACTGTAAAACATCTCGCTCGCGCACGAGCTGCGGCACCGGATCAAGACGATCGTCGGCGTGTCGGCGGGCGTCGCGGTGCTGCCCGCGGGCGCGATCTCGACGACCGCGACGGGCAAGGCGAAGCGGGTGATCGGCCGGCGCGGCAAGGCGGCGTGAAGGCGGCGTGAAGGCGGCATGAAGAAGACGTCAGGAAGGCGGCGGCCGCGTGGCGGCGCGCACGCGGCCGCCGGCCGTTCGGCGCGCCGCGCATGCTCTACAATGGCGCGGCCGCGCGCGCGGCGTCTCTCAACCTTTCGTCTTCCCGGCCTCTCGATGATCGTCGACCGCCTGATCTCCGAAATCCTGTTCGGCTTCACCGGCCTCATGGGCATCATCAATCCGATCGGCATCGCGTTCCTGTTCCTCGAACGCACCGAGTCGCTCACCGAATCGCAGCGCGCGGCGCTCGCGCGCAAGGTCGCGATCAACGCGTTCATCGTGCTGCTCGCCGCGTTCTTCGTCGGCACGCCGGTGCTGCACTTCTTCGGGATTTCGCTCGAGGCGCTGCGGATCGGCGGCGGCCTGGCGGTTGCCGTCGCCGGCTGGCAGATGCTCAACCAACCCGACGTGCCGAGCGGCGGCGACACCGCGGCGCAGCCCGTCGAGCCGCGCAACGCGATGGCGCGCGCGTTTTTCCCGCTGACGATTCCGTTGACGACGGGCCCCGGCTCGATCGCGACCGCGATCGCGCTGAACGCGAACCGCACGCACAAGCTGTCGGAGTTCTTGCTGTCGAGCCTCGTGTCGGTCGCGGTGTCGGCGCTCGCCGCGCTCGTGATCTGGCTGACGTACAGCCGCGCGGCGTTCCTCGCGCGCTACCTCGGCAGCGAAGGGACGAAGGTTGCGATGCGGGTGTCGGCGTTCCTGCTGCTGTGCGTCGGCGTGCAGATCATGCTGACGGGCTTCTCCGAGTTCCTGCAGCCGCTCGCCGAGCAGATGAAGTGACCGGATCGACGTGACGCGCGGCCGGTCCGGCCGTGCGTGAAAGGACGCTCGGCGCGCGGCCGGACCGGCCGCGCGCGAGAAGACGCTCAGCGTGCGGCCGCGAGCATCGGATACGTGAAGAGGCCGAAGTGCGCGAGATTCAGGCCGACGTGCGCGAGCACCGCCGCCTGCAGGCCGCCCGCGCGATACGCGAGCCCGTAGCCGATGCCCGCAACGGTCGCGAGCGCGACCCATTGCCAGCCGCCCGCGGCGTGCGCGGCGCCGAACAGCAGCGCGGCGGCGACGAGCGCGACCGCGCCCGAGGCCGGCACGCGGTTCGCGAGCAGCCGGCTCAGCCCGCCTTGCAGATAGCCGCGGAACAGCGCTTCCTCGGCGAAGCAGACGAACAGCAGATTGTTCGCGAGCCACAGCCACGCGGAGTCGGGCCACTTCGGCGCCCAGCCGACGAGGCCGACGCCGAGCGCGAACACGAGGCAGACCGCGGAGGTCGCGACGGCCGCGACGATCCCCGTGCGCCATGCCCGCGCGCGGTCGTCGATCGGCTGGAGCCATGGCAGCACCCACAGCAGCCAGAAGCCGACGAGCGGCTTGTCGAGATTCAGGTACATCGTGAACGGCACGGCGTCGGGTGTGTAGCGCACGGGGCCGATCACGCGCGGGTTGTGAAAGCCCGGCAGCCAGTGGAGCATCAGCGCGACCGCGAGCACGACGAAGACGACGTGCCCCGCAACGCGGACGGCCGAGGGGCGCTGCGGGGCGACTGCGTACGCCGCCGCCGCGAGGAGCGCGATCGGCGCGAGCGCGACGGGCGCCATCAGGCCGGTCGCGAACGCACCCGCATAGCCGAGCGCGCCGAGGCCGATGCTCGCCGCGCGCAGCTTCGGAATCCAGACGGCCGCGAGCGCGGCGACGAAGAGAGCGGCCCATGGAGCCGCGAGCCAGAGGGTATTGCCAGACATGAATCGCATCACGAATGATCTGATGAAAGGCCGCACATCATAACGCGTTCGTGGTCGCGAGCCGGACGCTCGTGGCGCGGGACTCGCATCGGAGTCGGTGCGGCGCGCGTCGGATCGTCTGTTTTCCGGGCCATGCGGCACGCCGGGTGGCGTCGGTTGCGTCGCCGTTCGACGTTGCTCCGCCCGCGCGCGCCGGGATGGCCGAGCGCCGGTATCGGGCGCAGGCGCGCCCCGCCTCCAGGCTAGCGCGCCACCCACGCGAGCAACCGCTGTCCATACCGGGCGCCGGCAACCGACACGAGCATCGCGACGCCGACATTCCAGACGAGGATCATCGCCGTCGCATCGATCGGATGGAACAGCGACAGCGCGACCGCGGACAGCGCGGAAACCGCGAGCCCGCCGGCCGTCGCCACCGGCATCGGCGCGAGTCGCGCGACGTGGCGCGACATCAGCAGCAGGGCGAGCGACAACGGCACGCCGACGAGCGTCAGCGTCGCGAAGCAGCGCAGCGTTTCGCCGGGCGATATGCCGTTCGGCCCGATCTCGACCCAGTCCGTCACGCAGCCGTAGCCGATCGTCGAGATCCAGACGAGCAGCGCGGGCATCGGCAACAGCAGCCATCGCAGCGAGCGTCCGGGGATGCCGACGACGAACGCCGCGACAGCCGACAGCACGCCGGTCAGCGCGGCGGCGGCCACGCGCGTCGCGAACATCGGCTCGTGCAGCTTGAGCGGCAGGTCGGGCCGTGTCCGGTGCGCGACGGCCACGCACGCGAGCAGCGCCGCCGCGAACAACAGCCAGCCGGCCGCCCGCCAGGTCGGCGCGTGCAGGCGCCGGACCGGCGCGGCATCGGTCACGAGCGATTCGATCAGTTCGTCGGTCGACCTCATCGGCCATTCCCCCGTTGTTGCAGCAGCTTGCGCAGCGTCGCGATGCCGCGATGCACGGCGACCTTCAATGCGGCGACGGTCATCCCGGTCGCCAATGCGGCTTCCTTCAACGACATCTCCTCGAATTTCAGCAGACGGATCGCGTCGCGCTGTCCGGCCGGCAGGCGGGCCAGCATCTCGCGCAGCACCCGGGCGTCGGCGGCTTCCTCCATAAGATTCGCTCCGACGCCGGGCAAGGTTTCATGCTCCGGATCGAGCGGGATTTCGCGCGCGGCCGCGCGCCCCGAGCGGCGCAGCGCGTCGACCACGCGCCGGCCGGCGATCGCCACGAGCCACGGGCCGAACGGCCGCTCGGGCGCGTACGTGTGACGCATCTGATGGAGGGTGATCAGGATGTCCTGCACGGCATCCTCGACCGCGTCCGGATGGACGCCGTGGCGGGCCGCGAAGCGCCGAAGGTACGGCGCGACGCTGTCGAGCAGGTGTCGATACGCGTCGCGGTCGCCTGCCTGCGCGCGCGCCATCAGCGTCGACCAGTCGGGCGAGCCGTCGGCGCGGATCGCGGTGTGCGCGCAAGCGTCGTCTCGCGCGCTGGGGGCGGGGGGGGGCTCGTTCGCCCGGAGCCGCCCCCCGTCATGATGCATTTCGTCGGTCATGGTCGTACACGCTCTGCGTCGGTGGCGCGGCGCAAAAAAATCTTCGTTGCGCCGCGTAACCTTTTGTCGCGCCGGCGCGAAATTTCTGACAAGGTCGCATCCCCGCGATCGCTATTCCCCTCTCAGGAGAAGACACCATGAGCAGATCCGCTTTGACGATTTCGTCGCTGTCCGCCGCGATCGGCGTCGCGCTCGCGATGCAGGCCGCGCCCGGGCAGGCGCAAGGCATGAAGGACATGAGCGGCATGCCGCAGGTCGTGAAGGACAATATGGCAAGGATGGCGCAAAACAAGCTCGAGAAGTGCTACGGCATCAACGCGATGGCGAAGAACGACTGCGCGGAAGGCGCACATTCGTGCGCCGGACAGGCGAGCCAGGCGCGCGACCCGAAGTCGTTCGTGCTGCTGCCGGCGGGCGATTGCGGCAAGATCTCGGGCGGCATGCTGAAGGCCGGCTGACGCGCGCCCGATCATGAGCACGATCCCGGCGCGGATGCACCCGACGCCCGGCGGCGCATCGCCCGGCGCGATTGCCGGGCGAGCGGGCATCGGCCTGCGTTTTCGCCATCATCGGGCAGTGCTCGACGAGCGGCCCGCCGTCGCCTGGTTCGAAGTGCATACCGAGAACTACATGGGCGGCGGCGCCGCGCCGCGCGTGCTGGATGCGATCCGGCGCGACTATCCGGTGTCGCTGCACGGCGTCGGGCTGTCTCTCGGCAGCGCCGACGGGATCGACGCCGCGCATCTGGCCCGCGTGCGCGACGCGGTCGCGCGCTACCAGCCGGCGCTCGTGTCCGAGCATCTGTCGTGGAGCGCGGTGGGCGGCGCGTATCTCGCCGATCTGCTGCCGCTGCCGATGACCGAAGAGGCGCTCGACGTCGTGAGCCGGCACGTGGATCAAGTGCAGACGGCGCTCGGCCGGCGGCTGCTCGTCGAGAATCCTTCGACCTATCTTCGCTTCGCGCATTCGACGATGCCCGAGTGGGCATTTCTGGCGGCGCTCGCGCGGCGCACCGGCTGCGGCATCCTCTGTGACGTCAACAACGTCTATGTCAGCGCGTGCAATCACGGCTGGAATCCGCTGACTTATCTGGCGGCGCTGCCGCCCGCCGCGATCGGCGAGATCCATCTTGCCGGCCATCGCGTGATGCGGCTCGACGGCGGCCGCGTGCTGCGCATCGACGATCACGGCTCGCGCGTCGCGCCCGCGGTTTGGGCGCTGTATCGCGTCGCGCTGCGCCGCTTCGGCGCGGTGCCGACGCTGATCGAATGGGACACCGACGTGCCGCCCGTCGACACGCTGATGCAGGAAGCGGCGATCGCCGAGTCGGCGCTGGAGGAGGTTCGACATGAATCCGCGAACGCCGACGCTGGCTGAATTGCAGTGGGCCGTTCGACGCAGTCTGTCCGACGGCGGCGCCGCCGCCGCCGGCGCAGAGGCAACGGACTGGGTGGTGCCGGACGGGCTGGCGCCGGCCGCGCGTTTGCGCGTCTATCGGAACACGTCCGCGAGCGTGCTGCGGGACGCGCTGCGGCTTGCGTTTCCCGCGACGGAGCGGCTGGTGGGCGCAGCCTTCTTCGAAGGCGCGGCCGGTCTTTTCGCTCGTGCATCGCCGCCGGCGAGCGCGTGGCTTGACGCGTACGGCGCCGAGTTTCCCGCATTTCTCGCGCGGATGCCGGAGACGGCTTGCGTGCCGTATCTGGCGGACGTCGCGCGTCTCGAATGGCAGGTCGATCTCGCGCTGCACGCGCCCGACGTGGCGGCGCTCGATCTCGCGCGCCTTGCGCGACTCGACGAACCGGCGCTTCGCGCGCTTCGGCTGCGGCCGCATCCCGCCGCGCGGCTGCTGCGCTGCGCGTATCCGGTCGACGCGATCTGGCGCGCGGTGCTCGAGCAGGACGATCGTGCGCTGCGGCAGATCCGGCTCGACGACGGCCCCGTGCATCTGCTCGCGCAGCGCACCGACGACGGCGTCGACGTGCTGAGGCTCGACGAGGCGGATTGGCGCGTCGCGTGCGCGCTCTTCGCGGGCGAGCCGATCGACGCCGCGCTCGCGAGCGCGCCGCAGGCGGACGCGCATGCGCGCTTCGCCACGCTCTTGTCGCGCGGCTGCTTCGCCGATGCGGCGGCGCAGGACGGCGACATCGACCCGACGAACGGAGGATCGCGATCATGACACGCCCGATTCGAGCCGGCGGCATCTGGCGCGCCGAGTGCAAAGCGGGGTTGTTGCGCGTCGCGCAGCGGCTCGAACGCGTGCCTTACTGGCTGCTCGCGATTCCGTTGCGGCTGGCGGTGGCGACGATCTTCTGGAATTCGGCGATGACGAAGCTCGCGAACTGGGACACGGCGCTCGCGTTGTTCCGCGACGAGTACCGGCTGCCGTTGCTGCCGCCGGAGCTGGCCGCGTACGCGGCCGTGTCGATCGAGCTCAGCACGCCCGTGCTGCTCGTGCTCGGCCTGGCCACGCGGCCTGTGGCGCTGGCGCTGCTCGGCATGACCTCCGTCATCGAGATCTTCGTGTATCCGCAGGCGTGGCCGACGCACATCCAGTGGGCGGCGATGCTGCTCGTGCTGCTGTGTCGCGGCGCGGGCACGCTGTCGGTCGATCATTGGCTGTGGCGGCGCTGGCTGCGCCCCGACGTGTCGGCAACGGTTGGCGGGGCGTAGGCGGGGCGGATCAGGTCGAGCGTCGGCCGCGCCAGGCGGGACCTCGCGCCGGGGAGGAAGCGATGAGCGAGATCGTGCGGGAATCCGTGCTGACCTGTCCGCACTGCGGTTTCGCGCGGCAGGAGACGATGCCGGAGAACGCCTGTCTGTTCCATTACGAATGCACTGCTTGCGGAGCGCTGCTGCGTCCTCGTCCGGGCGATTGCTGCGTGTTTTGCTCGTACGGTTCGGTGCGTTGTCCGTCCAGGCAGCGAACATCGGAGTCCGACGATCCGGCCTGTTCTTGACGATGGGCCAGCCGCCCGGCGTCGAGCACTGCGGCGTGCACGCGGTCCCGGCGCGGGGCGCGATGTCGCGCTCGACGGCGCGGCGCGAACGCCGGCGACGTCGTGCGCGACGCGCTTGCCCGCAAGGCTCCCGCCGCCGGGCGGGCGATGGCTCCGATTCCGCCGCGCAACCGCCGACATCGCTCACGCGGCCGGCTTCTCCCCGACGACGAATTCGAACGACGCGACGCCGTCGACGCCGCCCGTCACGCGGTCGCCCGGCTGCAGCGCGGCGACGCCCGCCGGCGTGCCGGTGAAGATCAGATCGCCGGCGCGCAGCTCGACCGCGCGCGACGCGTAGCTGACGATGTCGGTGATGGGCCAGATCATGTCGGCGAGGTCGCCTTGCTGGCGCGCGTCGTCGTTCACCGCGAGCCAGATCCGCCCGCGCTGCGGATGGCCGATCGACGCGGCCGGATGCAGCGCCGTCAGCGGCCCCGACGCGTCGAAGCCCTTCGCCCAATCCCACGGCCGGCCCGCTTTCTTCGCTTCAGCCTGCAGATCGCGTCGCGTCAGGTCGACGCCGACGCCGTAGCCCCACACGTGGTCGAGCGCCGAGTCGGCGGCGATCGCGCGGCCGCCGCGGCCGATCGCGATCACGAGCTCGATCTCGTGATGCAGGTCGGACGTGAGCGTCGGATACGGCACCGTGCCGCTCGCGGGCACGATCGCGTCGGCGGGCTTCGAGAAGAAGAACGGCGGCTCGCGGTTCGGATCGGCGCCCATCTCGCGCGCGTGGTCCGCGTAGTTGCGGCCGACGCAGAACACGCGGCGCACCGGAAAGCGCGCGGCGGAGCCGGCAATCTCGACGGACGGAACGGCGGGCGGCGCGAAAACGTAATCGGTCATCTTCTGGTCTCTGAAAGGGTTTCGGAAAGCAAAAACGGAAGCTGAGGTCTTCGGAAGCGGGACGCCCGGCCATGCATCTCGGCGGGCGGCGGCGACACGTCGACGATAGCAATGCGGCGCGCACGCCGCTGCGACGGATGTGTCGTCTTCATGGACAAAACTACGCGCGCGGCTTCGCGGCCGCCCGGATCGCGCCTTTTGCACCGGCGGCGCCGACCGCGTCCTTCGCATCCTCGGCGGCTCGCGCGACGGCGGCGTCGGGCGCGCCGTTCGCCTCGCGGTAGTCCTTCGGCGACATGCCGGCGCACGCGCGAAAGCGCCGCGAGAAATAGCCTTCGTCGCGAAAGCCGACCGCGTGCGCGATGTCGGCGATCCGCCGCGTCGTGGCGCGAGCAGCGACTGCGCGAGCGCGATCCGCCGCTCGGTGACGAGATCGGTGAACGTGCCGCCGGTTTCCTTGCGGATCAAATGCGCGAGGTAGTTCGGCGACAGGAACGCCGCGCGCGCGGTGCCCGCGAGCGTCAGCGCGTCGTTCGTCAGGTTTGCGCGCACGTGACGCAGCACGCGCGCGAACGCGTCGCGGCGGCCCGCGCGGTGCACGCCGTTCTGCGCGAGCTTCGTGAGCGGCCCCGCATACTGCGTGCAGACGAGCCCGATCAGTTGCAGCAGGTAGCCGCGCAACAGCGGCACCGAGCCGAACGTGCGCGCGCGGTCGGTTTCGAGCATCCGCTGCGCGATGCGGCGCGCGTCGTCGAACGCCGCGCCCGTCAGGATGAAATCGAGGTGCTCCTGGAAGCGGAACGGCGCGAGCTCGGGCGCGCGCTGCGTGGACACATCTTCGAGATCGAGCGGATCGACGTCGAGGTCGGCGCGCAGGAACGCCAGCGAAAAGTTGATCACGATGAAGTGCGCGCCCGGCGGGTGCGGAATCAGATGCTCGCGGTACGGCAGCACGAACGCGAGCGCGCCGCGCGAAAACGGGCGCGTGACGCCGCCGATTTGCTGCTCGGTGTCGCCGCCGAGGTTGAACTGGATCTGGAAGTACGCGTGCCGGTGCGGCTCGGTGATCGCCCGGCGGGTGGCCTCGTCGCGGATGTAGAAGTCGAGGCGGTCGCTGCGCTCGGGCATGCCGTACGTGCGCGGCTTGACGGTGGATGGCATGGGCGGTCGGGGCGGTCGTGATGCGGGTCTTGCAATCGGCCGCGCGCGGCGGCGCGGCGGGGAATCGTCAGATTGTCGCAAAAATGCGTGAGCGCGGGGGCGGGCCGGTTGCGGCGTGGCGTCTGCCGCCGATACTGTTACCGTTATCGGTGCCGATACCGATACCGACGCCGGTGCAGGCTGTCGCTTCGGCATGGCGGCGTGCGTTGCTTCGGCGCACGCGCGAGGCGGCGTCGCCGGACGTCCATGCGACGGGCGACGCCGTCGCGCAAATCGCCTCCCTTTTCAATCGCCGGAACGGCGATTCTTGCATGGCTTCCGGAGTCCGCTTTCATGCGGCCGGCCGACGAAACCGCCGCCGAAATCGGCATGCGTATCGAACCGGGCGGATGATCGCGCGCCGCTATTTTGACAGACATCGCAATGGCCGCCCGCAACCTGTAATCCGTAACCCGCAACCCGCGTAACCCGAAACAGCAATCGGCAACCGGCTCACGACCGCTCGGCAGCCGCGCAACCCCGGCCGGGGCGGCGTCGATGCGCGCCGCCCAGTTCCCGAAACGGTCCCACCTCGTTTTCCTGAACGTGTCCCGGGCGCGATCCGGCCTATCTTTGTGGTCACGTACGTCCGGAAGCGGCGGAATAAAGCGCGCCCGACGAACGTTCTTGTACACATGGGCGCCGCACGCCGCGGCGTGCGAGCGGCGCCCGAACGCAACAGGCGCGCCGCCGGGAGGCGGAAATGACATCGACACGGGTTCTTTCGGCCGTATTCGCGCTGCTCGCGCTGATGCTGTCCACGGGCTGCGCGTCGCCGGACGACATGTCGCCGTCCGGCCGTGCCGCGCCGACGAGCGGCTACGGCAGAGGCGGCGGCGGTGGCGGCGGCTATTGACGACGGCGCTGCGCGTGAGCTTCGAAACGGACGTCGTCGGCTGGCTGCCGCAGTTGCGCCGCTATGCGCGCGCGCTGACGGGCGATCCCGCGTGGGCCGACGATCTGGTGCAGGACACCGCCGAGCGCGCGCTCGCGCGGATGCGCGCGTTTCGCCCTGACAGCAATCTGCGCGCGTGGCTGTTGACGATCCTGCGCCATCTGTACATCGACCAGTTGCGCGCGCGCCGCGAATTCGCGGTCGACGAAGACGACGGCCCGTGGCGCACGCTCGAAGCGCCGACCGGCCAGGTCGATGCGCTCGTGCTGCGCGACGTGCAGAGGATGCTGTACCGGCTGCCGCTCGAGCAGCGCGAAGTGCTGCTGCTCGTGTGCGTCGAGGAATTGAGCTATCAGGAGGCGTCGACGGTGCTCGGCGTGCCGGTCGGCACGGTGATGTCGCGGCTGTCGCGCGCGCGGGAGCACATGCGCGCGCTGCTGACCGACGCGCCGCATAGACAATCGTTGTCCTTCACCACAGCGAGAAATCATCGATGAGCGACGATCTCGATCCCACTGTCGCGCCGGAATTCGACGAGCCGGGGCTGCTTGCGCTGTCGGCGTTCGTCGACGGCGAGTTGCCGGAAGCGGAGCGTCGCGCGATCGCCGAGCGGCTTGCCGACGATGCGCGCGCGGCGGACGTCGCGTCGCACTATCGCGCGCAGCGCGCGGCGTTGCGCGCGCTGTTCGCCGATCCCGCCGCGCAGAGCAATGGCCCGTGCGTCGTGCTGCGCGTGCGCGCCCGCTGGTGGCGGCGCGCCGCGTTCGCCGGCGGCGCGCTGGCGGCGGGCGTCGCGCTCGGGTGGTTGGGCGGCGCGGTCGCACCGCAGTTCGCGCCGGAATTCTTGGCGCCCGCGGCCGCGCAGACGGCTTTCGCGCGCCAGGCGAATCTCGCCTATGCGGTCTACGCGCCCGATGCGCGGCACCCGGTCGAGATCGCCGCCGGCCGCGACGGCGCGCTCGCCGCGTGGCTGTCGGCGCGGATCGGCCGGCGAATCGTCGCGCCGTCGCTCGACGAATACGGGTTCGCGCTGCTTGGCGGCCGGCTGCTGCCGGGCGCGGCCGGCCCCGCCGCGCAGTTCATGTACGAGAGCCCGGCGGGGGGGCGGCTCGCGCTCTATGTGAGCGCGTCCGCGCAGCGCGAGACGGCGGTCAAGCTGCTGCGCGACGGCGAGCGGCGCACGTTCTACTGGGTCAGCGACCACACCGCGTACGCGCTGTCCGGCCAGCTCGCCGAAGGCCGGCTGCGCGCGATCGCGGTCGACGTCTGCGGCGTGCTCGGCGGCCATCCGGATCGATGGCGGTAGGCGCGAGCCGGGGCGCGACGTCGATGCAGCGAAGAGGCGATCATGGGTGCGGCCGGCACATGCGGGAAAGCGGTCGCGACGCTCGCGTGCGTCGTGTGCGCGTGGCTCGCGCCGGGCGTGGGCGCGGGCGGCGCGGTAGGCGCAATGGATGCGCAGCCGGCCATCGCGCTCGACGCGTCGCTGCAAGCGGCGCCGCGCTACCGGCTCGATCCGCGGCGCTCCGGCGTCACGTTCCGCGTCGACAATTTCTGGCACGCGCATCTGACGATGCGCTTCACGCGGATGCGCGCGGAGCTTGCCGGCGTCGACGACGATCTGGTCGCGAGCCGCGTCGACGTGACGATCGATGCGGCGAGCCTCGGCGCGAACGTGCCGCTCGTCGCCGCGCTCGTCAAGGGTTCGTCGATGCTCGACGTCGCCCGCTACCCGGAGATCCGCTTCGTCGGCACGCGCTTCGTGCGCACGGGCGCGGCGACGGGTCTCTTGACCGGCGACCTGACGATCCGCGCGACGACGCGGCCGATCACGCTCGCCGTCACGTTCGACGCCGGTCCGCCGGACGCCGATCCGCATGATGCCGTTCGGAGCGACGCCGCTCAGCGCAACGCCAATCCGCGCGAATCGATCCCGTGCGACGCGTCGAGCGCCGCGCGCACGCTCGCGTTCGTCGCCGACGGCCACTTCAGCCGGACGTCGTTCGGGCTGTCGCGCTGGCTGCCCACCGTCGGCGACGACGTGCGGATGCGGATCCAGGCCGAATTCGTCAGGGAGCGCGCGGTTCCGTAGCCGGCGCGCCCGTTTTCTTCGTTCAAGGAGAGTCATCATGATCAAGATCCTGCTGGTCGCGATTGCATGCGCGGCGTCGGCCGCGGCGCTCGCGGAGCCGCCGAAGGCGTCGAACGGCATCGTCGTAGACGACGATGGCATGACGCTTTACACGCTCGACCGGGACACGATGCCCGGCAAGAGCGCGTGCATGGGCGGCTGCGCGGCGAACTGGCCGGCGGCGCTCGCCGATCCGTACGACAAGCCGGGCGGCGACCTCGGCCTCATCGCGGCGGAGGGCGGCAAGCATCAATGGACGTACAAGGGGCATCCGCTGTATCGCTTTTCGGGCGACAAGAAGCCCGGGCAGCGCAACGGCGACGGCTTCGGCGGCATGTGGCATGTCGCGAAGCCTTGACGGGCGCGGCCGCATCGCCTGCAGGGCGGACGAGCGCGGGTGAGCGCGTGCGCCGCGTGCTGCCCGGGGCGGCCGTCCCGGGCGGCGCGCGGCGAATACGGGAAAAGGGTCGCAGCCGCGCCCGCCGCTGGACAACGCCGATCGTTCGGGGCGCGAATGCGGCCGCGTGCGCGAGCGCAACCGGAAGCGACGGCCGCGAGCGAAGCGCCGCGCGGCTGGGTGAGCGCATCGGCGCACGCGCGACCGGACCGGCAGGCGGCCATGACGGACGACGACGAAACGAAAGTGGCGGCCGCCCCACAGATCGCGACGACGCGCTCGCCGTGCGGTTGCAGGCCTGTATATAATAATCATTCTCATTTACAAAACCGCATCCCGGCGCGACGTTCCGGGGAGATCACGTCCATGCCGGCCAACACTCTGCCTTTGCAGCGGGAGATCGCTGCGCTCTACACCGGTCATCGCGGCTGGCTGCACGGTTGGCTGTCGAAGAAGCTCGGCTGCGGCGAACGCGCGGCCGATCTCGTCCATGACACGTTCATCCGCCTCCTCGCACGCGACGAGCCGATCGACGCGGCCGAGCCGCGCGCGTTCCTGACGACGGTCGCGCAGCGCGTGCTGTACAACCACTGGCGGCGCGAACGGCTCGAGCGCACGTATCTCGACGCGCTCGCGCAATTGCCGGAGGCAGTCGCGCCTTCGCCGGAGACGCGCGCGATCCTGTTCGAGACGCTGCTCGAGATCGAGCGGATGCTCGACGGGCTGCCCGCCCCGGTCAAGCGCGCGTTCCTGCTCGCGCAGCTCGACGGGATGACGCACGCGCAGATCGCGGCCGAGCTGCGCGTGTCGCTCGCGACCGTCAAGCGCTATCTCGTGAAGGCGGGCGCGCAGTGCTACTTCGCGATCGCCGCATGAGCGGGGCGGAGCGCGTCGGCGGGCCGCCTGCGGTGCCCGCGCCCGTCGCGCGGCGTGCGGTCGAGTGGTGGGTCGAGCTCAGCTCGGGCCGCGCGACCGACGCGACGCACGCGCGCCTCGCGCGGTGGCGCGCGGAGGACCCGGCGCACGACGCCGCATGGCGGCACATCGAGACGGTCAACGGAAGACTCGGCCGCGTCGCCGACACGCTGAGCGCGCAGGCCGCCCGCGCGGCGCTGCTGCCGTCGCGCTCGCGCGGGCGGCGCGCGGCGGTCAAGTCGCTCGCGGTGCTGCTGTTCGCGGGCGGCGCCGCATGGACCGCCGACACCTGCGTGCCGTGGCGCGCGTGGGGCGCGGACGTGCGCACGGCGGTCGGCGAGCGGCGCACGATCACGCTCGCGGACGGCACGACAGTCGTCCTCAACACCGACAGCGCGATCGACGTCCGCTTCGACGACACGACGCGCAGCGTGCGCCTGCTGTGCGGCGAAATCATGGTGACGAGCGGCCGCGACGCGGCGCGCGCGGTCGCGCGGCCGCTCGTGATCGCGACCGCGCACGGCGACGTGCGGCCGGTCGGCACGCGCTTCTCGGTGCGCGAGCGCGGCGAGGCGACGCGCGTCGACGTGTTCGAAGGCGCGGTGAGGGTCGCGCCGCTGCGCTCGGCCGGCGAGCCGCGCGTGATCGCGGCCGGGCAGGGCGCGGACTTCACGCGCGATGCGCTCGTCGGGCCGCCGCGCACGATCGGCGGCGATGCGGGCGCGTGGGCCGGCGGGATGCTCGTCGCGTCGAACCTGCGCCTCGCCGACCTGCTCGCCGAGATCGACCGCTACCGGCCGGGCCGCGTGCGTTGCGATGCGGCGGTCGCGAACCTCCGCGTGTCGGGCACATACCCGCTCGACGACCCCGACCGCATCCTCGAGACGCTGCGCGAGACGCTGCCCGTCGACATCGAATACGCGACCCGCTACTGGGTGACGGTCGTCGCGGCGCGCGAATGAGCGCTTCGAAAAAAAACTTCGCATGGCCTGAGCTGTTTTCGATGTTCGCGTGACATGGGGAATGAAGGCTGCACTCAACCCATCGTCAACGAGTCATCGATCATGGATTCAATCTGCAATCGCAATTCGCGCGGCAGCGCGTTCGCGGACCCGGCACGCTCGCCGGCCGAACCGGCGGCGCGCATCCGGCGCGCCGCATGCGGGCACGGGCACGGCTGCCCGCCCGCGGTGCAAGGCGGCGAAGCGACCGCGCCGCAGTTCGCGCCGCGCCGCATCGTCACGCGCCTCGCTGCCGCCGCGCTGTTCTCGGCGTTCGCCGCACCCGCGGAGTCGAACGCCGCCGAGCCCGCGGCCGCGACGCGCGCATACGACATCCCGGCTGGTCCGCTCGAAGCCGCGCTGAACCGCTTCGGCCGCGAGACCGGCATCCTGCTGGCGTTCCCGGGCGAGCTGACCGCGGGGCTGCAAAGCCCCGGCCTGCACGGCCGCGCCGACACGGCCGCGGCGCTCGACAGGCTGCTGACGGGCACGGGCCTCGTCGCGGTCAGGCAGCCGAGCGGCGGCTACACGCTCGTCAGGCTGCCCGCGGCTTCGGCCGCGTCGAGCGCGGCAGCGGGACTTGCGACCGACACGACGCTGCCGACGGTCTCGGTGCGCGCGAGCGGCCTGCACGCGGACAGCTACCGGCCGCCGCGCGAGGCGGCGGGGCTGCGCAGCGATGCGCCGCTGTCGGAGGTGCCGCAGGCCGTCAATGTCGTGCCGCAGCAGGTGCTGCGCGATCAGCGTCCGCGCAACCTCGACGACGCGCTCGCGAACGTGAGCGGCATCACGCAGGGCAACACGCTCGGCAGCACGCAGGACACGGTGATGAAGCGCGGCTTCGGCGACAACCGCGACGGCTCGGTGATGCGCAACGGCATGCCGATCGTCCAGGGCCGCTCGCTGAACGCGACGACGGACAGCGTCGAAGTGCTGAAAGGCCCGGCGTCGCTGCTGTACGGGATCATGGACCCGGGCGGCGTGATCAACGTCGTCGCGAAGCAGCCGCGGCTCGCGCGGTACCACGCGATCTCGGTGCTCGGCTCGACGTACGGGCACGGCAGGAACGGCGGCGAAGTCACGTTCGACTCGACGGGCGCGATCGGCGACTCGCGGCTTGCGTACCGGCTGATCGTCGATCAGACCGACGAGCAGTACTGGCGCAACTACGGCGAGCATCGCGAGACGCTCGTCGCGCCGTCGCTCGCGTGGTACGGCCGCGACACGCAGGTCGTGCTGTCGTACGAGTATCGCCGGTTCCTGATGCCGTTCGATCGCGGCACCGCGCTCGACCCGCGCACGAAAGAGCCGCTCGCGATCCCGAGCCGCCGCCGCCTCGACGAGCCGTTCAACGACATGCGCGGCGAATCGAACCTTGCGCAACTGACGGTCGACCACCAGCTCGCGCCCGACTGGAAGGTGCATCTCGGCTACAGCTACAACCGCGAAACCTACGATGCCAGCCAGATTCGCATCACGGCGATCGATCCGGTCAAGGGCACGCTCACGCGCAGCAACGACGCGACGCACGGCTCGCGCAGCACCGACAGCTACGGGATCGCGTACGTCGACGGCCGCGTCACGCTCGCCGGGATGCGGCACGATGTGCAGTTCGGCGTCGATAGCGAGTACCGGCAGGTCTATCGCGCGGACATGCTGCGCCAGGCGATCAAGACGCCGTTCAGCTATCTGGACCCGGCCTACGGACTGCTCTCGCCGTCGACGACCGTATCGCCGTCGGACAGCGACCAGAGCGACACGATGCACACCGCGTCGGTGTTCTTCCAGGACAGCATCCATCTGACCGACAAGTGGATTCTCGTCGGCGGCGCGCGCTTCGTCCGCTACAGCCAGCTCGCGGGACGCGGCCGTCCATTCCATGTCAATACGAGCCTGAGCGGCACGAAGTGGCTGCCGCGCGCGGGCATCGTCTACAAGTGGAACGACGCGCTGTCGCTGTACGGCAGCTACACGCAGTCGCTGAAGCCGACGTCGAAGATCGCGCCGATGTCGGGCGGCTACGTGATCGACGGCTCGACCGCGCCCGAAGAGGGCGCGTCGTGGGAGCTCGGCGCGAAGCTCGACATGCCGGGCAGCCTGACCGGCACGCTCGCGTTCTTCAACATCGACAAGAAGAACGTGCTCGTGTCGCAGTACAACGACGCGACGAACCAGACCGACTGGCGCACGTCCGGCCGCGCGCGCTCGCGCGGGATCGAGCTCGACGTGTCGGGACGGATCGGCGAGCGCTGGAACGTGATCGCGAGCTACGCGTACATCGATGCGAAGACGACCGACGATCCGCTCTACGCGGGCAACCGCCTGTGGAACGTCGCGCAGCACACGGCGTCGCTCGCGGCCGTCTACGACGCGGGCCCGGTGTTCGGCGGCGACGACCTGCGGATCGGCGCGGCGGGCCGCTATGTCGGCGCGCGGCCGGGCGATTCGGCGAACAGCTTCACGCTGCCTGCGTACGCGACCGCCGACGCGTTCGCGACCTACGACACGCGGATCGGCAAGCAGAAGCTGCAGTTCCAGCTGAACGTGAAGAACCTGTTCAACCGGACGTACTACCCGTCGAGCGTGAACCGGTACTTCGTGTCG
The DNA here is from genome assembly GCF_001523835.1 of Burkholderia sp. ABCPW 14. Taxonomy (NCBI): domain Bacteria; kingdom Pseudomonadati; phylum Pseudomonadota; class Betaproteobacteria; order Burkholderiales; family Burkholderiaceae; genus Burkholderia; species Burkholderia sp. ABCPW 14. Next base: position 115,459 of record NZ_LOVS01000070.1, read on the forward strand.
ATCGGCGACGCGCGGCAGGTGTCGCTGCTGACGACGCTGCAGTTCTGAGCGGCGGCCCCGCTTTCATTTTCCGATTTCCGGATCGATCAGGCGCGCTCCGTGCCGTGCGGCACACGGCGCGGGCGCGCGGGAGAAACCGATGAAACAACGATTCGATCGTTTGATGCAGACGCGCCGTCGCGTGCTGCGCGAGTTGGGCGGCGCGGCGCTCGCGTGCGGTCTTGCCGCGGCGGCGCCCGTCGTCGCGTATGCGGGCGCGTCCGCGCCTGCGTCTGCGGAACAGCGCGCGTCCGGCGGCGCGCTTCGACCGGGCGCCGGCAAGCGCATCGCGATGCTCGTCCAACTGGGCGGGCCCAATCTGAAAACCGACGAGCAGGCGAAAGCGCATCTGGCGTCGCGCGGCTACGCGGTGCGGTTCGTCGACGAAGCACAGCCCGTTGACGCAGCGGCCGACGCCGATCTCGTGATCGTGTCGTCGACGGTGTCGAGCAAGCGCGTCGCGCGCGGCTGGCGCACGCTCGCGAAGCCGCTGCTGACGTGGGAGAACGACCTGCTCGACGATTTCGCGATGACGGGCAAGCGTCACGACGTCGACTTCGGCGAGACGGGCAAGGCGCGCTATCTGTGGCTCGTGAACGCGCCGCATCCGATCGCCGCGGGGCTGCCGGCGGGGACGACGAACGTCTACGGCCGGCAGGCGGGCATGAGCTGGGGCAAGCCGGGGCTCGGCGCGAGCATTGTCGCGACCGTCTACGGCGAGCCGGACAAGGCCGCGATCTTCGCGTACGCGACGGGCGCGACGATGGACTACGAAACGCTCGCGCCCGCGCGCCGCGTGATGTTCTTCCTGAACAACGACACGTTCGGCAACCTGTCGCCCGAAGGCGTCGCGCTGTTCGACGCGGCGCTCGACTGGGCGGCGGGCCTGCGCTGAACGGAGCGCGCGCGGCGGGATGACGATCGGGGAAATCGAAACCGCTGAAACCGTCGAGATCGCTGAAATCGTCGAAATCGTCGAGATCGGTGGCAATCGAGCGGCGATCGTCGAACCCGTCGCAGTCGTTCATGTCGGTGAAGGCCGAGGTCTCGATCCGCAACGCATCGATCGCGTGATCGATGGGGCCGTCGACGCCCGATCGGCCGGACGAAGCGGAGGGGCGAGCGGGCGGCGACGGCGCAAGGATGGAAACGGGCCGGACCTCCGGGCTCGCGCGATAAGCGACGCATCGAACACGGCGTCCGGCCCGCAGCCGCCCGCCTAGCCAGCTTCCCGCGCGAGCCCGCCGCGCCCGAACCCCGAGCCGAGCACGAGCACCGCGAACACGAGCGCGCCGCTCGCCACTTGCTGCCAATAGAAGTTCCAGCCGATCAGCAGCAGTCCGTTCGCGACGAAGCTGACGAGCAGCACGCCGATCAGCGTGCCTGCGACGTTCGGCCGGCGCGTCGCGGACAGCGTTGCGCCGATGAACGTCGCGCCGATCGCGTTCAGCAGATACGCGTTGCCCGCTTGCGGCGCGTACGACTTGACCGTTGACGACAGCACGAGCCCCGCGACGCCGTAGATCAGCGCGCTCGCGACGAACGCGCCCGCCGCGAGCGCGCCGACGCGCAGCCCTGAGTAGCGCGCGACGCCCGGCTGCGCGCCGAGCGCGCGCAGCCGCCGGCCGAGCGTCGAGCGCTCGAGCGCGAGATGCAGCGCGAGCGCGAGCGCCGCGACGATCCACAGCGGCAGCGCGACGTTGACGAACACGCCGTGTGCGAGCGCGTCGAACGCGGGCGGCGGCGCGGCGCTCAGCAGATAGATCGGCTGTCCGCCGCCTGTCGCAAGCTGCTGGATCGTCTGGCCGATGAACAGCGTGCCGAGCGTCGCGAGAAACGGCGCGATCCCGAGCCGCGTGACGAGGAGCGCATTGCCCGCCCCCACCGCGAGCGCCGCGCCGAGTCCCGCGAGCGCGGCGGGGGCGAAACCCGCGCGATGCGCGAGCGCCGCGACGAACGCGAGGCTCGCGACATCGATCGCGGTGCCGAGCGACAGATCGATCGCGCCGATCGACAGCGCGAGCGTCATCCCGAGCGCGGCGATCGCGAGCAGCGCGAAGGTGTTGACAAGCACATGCTCGACGTTCGCAAGCGTCGCGAAGCCCGGCGCGGCGACCGTGAAGAACGCGAGCACGGCGATGAGCGCGCCGACGACGGCGAAGCGCTGCAGGCGGCCGAATGCGTCATGCATCGAACGGCCCCTCCAACTGGCGGCGGCGCAGCAGCGCGACGGTTGCGACGACGAAGAGAATCAGCGCGCCTTCGACGCCGCTCACCCAATAGCTCGACACGTTGTTCAACTGAAAACCGTTCGCGAGCATGCCGACGAACAGCACGGCGACGAGCGTGCCGGGAATCGTCGGCACGAGCCGCCGCGAGAACACGACGCCGAGCAGCACTGCCGCGATGACGGGCAGCAGGTTGTCGCCCGCGCCGGGCGCGCTGCCGCTCAGGAGCGCCGACGATGCGAGCGCCGCGAGCGCGGCGGCGAGGCCGCATGCGAGATAGCTCGACGCGACGTAGCGGCGCGCGTCGACGCCCGCGGCGAGCGCGGCCGCGCGATGCGCGCCGACCGCATGCAGCCGCAGCCCGTAGCGGGTCCGGTGGACGAGCGCGCCGAGCGCGGCCGCGACGCTCACGAGCGCGTACGCGAGCCACGGCACGCCGAACGGACCGCTGCCCACGAGCGCGGCGACGAGCGGGCTCGCGGACGGCACCGGCGTGTTCTCGGTCAGCACGAGCTCGAGGCCCGCGCAGACGTTCATCGTCGTCAGCGTCGCGAGGAGCGGCAGGATTCGCAGCCACGCGACCGCCCATGCGTTGAGCGCGCCGACCGCGACGCCCGCCGCGCAGGTCGCGGCGAACGCGATCGCGTCGCCCTGTCCGTCGCGCGTGACGACCGCGAATACGGCCGCGCACAGGCCGAGATTCGCCGCGATCGACAGATCGAGCCCGCCTTTGATCGCGTCGGCGCCGCCGCCGATCATCACGATCGTCAGCCCGAACGCGAGCAGGCCGGTGACGGCGCTTTGCTGCAGCACGTTGCCGAGGTTCGCGAGCGTCAGGAACAGCGGCGAGCTGACGGAAAAGCCCGCGATCACGAGCGCGAGCGCAAGCCATGCGCCGCCGCGGACGAGGATGCGGCGCTCGATTGGGCGATTGCGCGCGCCCGCGCGTGACGTGGCCGGCGTGGCCGATGTGGCCGGGTCCGCATGGCCGAGATCGAATGCGCGGCCGCTCATGCCGCGCTTTCTCGCTGACCAAGACATCAGGCGGCCTCCGCGGCGGGCGGCGCGGCGTTCGCATCGGGCGAAGCCTCCGCCGGATTCGCCGCATCGTGCTCGCCGGCGCCCGCATCGACGCGCTGCGGCTCGCGCGCGAGCGTCGCCCAGGCGAGCACGTCCTGTGCCGTCGTCCGCGCGGACGCGCACGCCGCGACGATCTCGCCGCGCGCCATCACATACACGCGATCGGTCACGTCGAGCAGCTCGGTCAGGTCGCTCGTGAACAGCAGCACGGCGGCGCCCGAGCGCGCCAGTTCGTCGATCAGCCGGTAGATCTGCGCCTTCGCGCCGACGTCGACGCCGACCGTCGGCTCGTCGAGCAGATAGACCGTCGACGCGCGCCCGAGCCACTTCGCGAGCGCGACTTTCTGCTGGTTGCCGCCCGATAGAAAGCGCACCGGCCAGTCCGCGCGCGGGGGGCGGATGTCGAGCCGGCGGATCAGCGCGTCGGCGGTGCCGGCCTCGCATCGGCCGCGCACGAAGCCGAAGCGCGACACGCGCGGCAGGCTCGCGAGCACGACGTTCTCGCGCACCGACAGCGCGCCCGCGACGCCGTGCGCCAGGCGGTTTTCCGGCACGAGCGCGATGCCGTGCGCGACCGCGTCGCGCGGCCGCCGCACGCGCACGGCACGGCCGTCGATCGAGATGCCGCCACGCGTGCCGCGCGCGAGGCCGAAGAGGGCGCGGATCACGTCCTTGCCGCCGGAGCCGAGCACGCCCGTCAGCCCGACGACCTCGCCGCGCCGCACCGACAACGACAGCGGCCCGAAGCGGCCGGGCAGCGCGAGGTCGCGGGCCTCGATCGCGATCTCGCCCGGCGTGCGCGGCGCGACCGGCTCGCGGCGCTGCGTGGCGTTCGCGTGCGGCTCGCCGATCATCGCGGCGACGAGCGTGTCGCGCGACGCGGCGCGCGCGTCGAGATGCGCGACGTCGACGCCGTCGCGCAGCACGGTCACGCGATCGCACACGCGCGCGATCTCGTTCAGGTAATGCGATACGTAGAGAATCGTGTGGCCGTCGGCGCGCAGCCGCTCGATCGTGCGCAGCAGCCGGTCGACCTCGCTCGTCACGAGCGCCGCGGTCGGCTCGTCGAATACGAGGATCTCGCTGTGCCGGATCAGCGCGCTCGTGATCTGCACGATCTGCTGCTCGGCGACGGAGAGCTCGCCGATCAGCCGATCGGGCGGCAGGTCGACGCCGAATTGCTCGTGCAACACCGCGCGGCAGTCGCGCCGCATCCGTCCGACGTCGAGCGGCAGCAGGCGGGCGAGCCGCGATGCGCCGCCGAGCGTCGGCGGCTGCGGGAAGAACAGCGCCTCGGCGACCGTGAACGTCGCGGGCAGCAGCCGTTCCTGATGGATGAAGCCGATCCGGGCCGCCTGCTTGCGCGCGGAGCCAGAGCCGGAGCCGCTCGCCCCGAGCGGCGAGCCGCCGATGTCGATCTCGCCTTCGTCCGGCGCGTGGAGGCCCGCGAGGATCTTGATGAGCGTCGACTTGCCCGCGCCGTTCTGGCCGATCAGCCCGTGCACGGTGCCGCGCGGCACCGCAAGGGATGCGCCGCGCAGCGCCGCGACGCCGTTGAAGCGCTTGACGACGCGCCGCACATCGAGCGCGAGCGGCGCGTCGGCGTCGGGCGCGGCGGATGCCGCGTGGGCCGCCGTCATCGCCGCGCGGCCTCGGCGTCGGCGGACGCCTGCCCGAGCGTGCGCTGCGCGACGCCCGCGTTGTCCTTCGTGACGAGCACCGACGGCACGAACGTGTAAGCGGGCAGCGACCGGTCGCCCGCCAGATAGCGCGCGACGTTGCGCACCGCGGTTCGGCCGATCAGCGCCGGCTGCTGCGCGACGACGGCCGCCGCGCTCGACTTCGGATTCCTGACGAGCGCGACCGCCTCGGGGCTGCCGTCGACCGCGTACGTGCGGATTTCGGCGCGGCCGGCCGCGTCGACCGCCTGCGTCGCGCCGACCTGCGGGATGTCCCACGCGGCCCAGATCGCCGAGATCGCCCCCTTCGGATACTTCTGCAGTAGCTGGCTGATCTGCGCGTACGCATTCTGTGCGGTGTTCGGGATTACGTCGCGCAGCTCGGGCTCGATGATCTTCACCTTCGGATACCACTTCAGCACGGCCCTCAACTGGTCGTAGCGGATCGCGCACACCGGCACGCCGTAAAAGCCGTTGAAGACGAGGATGTTGCCTTCGCCGCGGATGTCGTTGACGAGCTTGAGCGCGAGCTGCGAGCCGATCAGGAAGTTGTCGGACGTGACGACGTTCAGGCTCGACGGCGATGCGGTGTCGATCGTGAAGAGCGGGATGCCCGCCTGCCGGATCTTCTTCAGCCACGGCTCGAGCACGGACGCGGTGCCGAGCTGCTCGATGATCGCGTCCGGCTTCTGCGCGATCAGCGTCTGGATCTGCGCGATCTGGCGGCTGTCGTTGCGGCCCGCGTCGAGCGCGATCGGCGTGCCGCCGAGTCGCTTCACTTCGTCGACCGCGCCCTGGTACGCCTGCAGATCCCAGTCATGATCGGTGCCGGCGACGGTGATGCCGATCCGCTTGCCGGCGAGCGACAGCGGCGCGCGGTCCGGCTGCTCGGGCGGCGCGGCGTGGGCGGATGCGGCTGCGGCCGCGATGCCGACCGCGAGCGCGGTGGCGAACAGCGTGGACAGCAGGCGAGCGAGCGATGGGAGCGGACGTGACATGGTTCGTGGGCGTTCGGGCACGGGCGTTGAGACGAACGAACGATTCTGTGCAAGCGCGTCGGCGAAGGGAACGATGGATTCGTGCTTTGGTTATGGGAATCGGGAAAATGCACGGGCCGCACAGGCAAAGATGCGATGCTGGAATCGGAGACGGCTGGCGTTAACCCGCAATCGTTATGTCGATTTTGTCAGGCTAATGAAAATTGCCATCGAGGCGACGCTAAATAGATTAGCGATCGATTCGCCGAGCCAATGATCAGTGCGCACGAAAGAGCGGGTAAATACCGTGGCGAGCAAAAAGTCCTGATGAACAAAGACTGCCCCGGCGTATCGTCAGAGCGGCCGGAACGCACGCCAGCGCTGCTGGAAAACCCGAATGATCGATGCGCAAGCCGCGTTATCCCAAACGAAAATCGTATGACCTGTTTCGTCCGTTTTTTCGCAAACGATTGCATTGGGGCGAATCGGGAAAACCATCGATTTTTTATAGGATGACTTAACCTAATTTTTAGATTCGCCGTATCGGTGCGCTGCAGCACCGTGATAAGCTCAACCGGCAGAAAACAAGTATGAGACGAACGGGGGTGTTCGCGATGAAACACGATATCCGATCGCAGATGGCCACGAGAAGACACGGCACGGCGAGCGCATTGGCAGCGTCTGGCCGTCCGTGCGCCGCGCACGACGCCGAGGGCTTCGTCGGCATCCTGATCGAAGTGTTCGCGCGCGTCGTCGCGGCGCTTGCGCTAGGGGTTTTCGCGTATGCGGCGTACACGCAGTGGCGGCTCGATCCGTCGCGAATCACGCTGATCCTGCTCGCGGTCTCGATGACCTTGACGGTGGGTCTGTCGCTGTTCGCCGAGCCGCCGAAAAAACGCGACTGGAGCCCGGTTGCGTTGCTCTTCTCGCTCGGCGGCACCTTCTACTACCTCGTGTTCCAGCTCACCGCGAGCCGCCAGTTGATTCCCGAGACGGTCGGCGCGGCGATCCAGTTGTTCGGCCTGTTCTGGCAGCTTTTCGCGAAGCTGTCGCTCAGGAAATCGTTCGGTATTCTGCCGGCCAACCGCGGCGTCGTGTCGCGCGGCGCGTACAGGTTCGTCCGGCATCCGATGTATCTCGGCTATCTGATCATCGATACGGGCTTCCTGCTGACGAACTTCAGCACGCGCAACCTGCTCGCGGTCGCGCTGCAGATCGGGCTGCAAGCCGGCCGGATCTATCGCGAGGAAAGGATTCTGTCCGAGGACGCCGCGTACCGCGCGTACAAGCGATCGGTTCGATATCGGGTGATTCCGGGCCTTTTCTGACCGCGCCGGCGCGCATCGGAGGGGCGATCGCGCCGGGCAACGCCACGCGGCCTCGTCGCCTGTCCCGCGTTCGACGAGACGAGTATTTGTTATCCCAATCAATATGCCGCGCCCGCGTGTCGCCGACATGCGCACGTTCCGGCGATGTGCGCCGCGCGCGATTCGATCGGATACCTACCAAAAATACTAGGTTCGCGTCGCGGACGATGACCTAGTATTCGAACTGGCTTCACCGGCTGGCGGGGTGCGCTCCGGCGGGCCGGCACCGCCAGCCGCCGCTACCCGGTCCGCCTGGGAGATGCGACATGGCTTACAAGAATCTCGTCAATCAAAGTGGATTGCCGCTCAGCATCGAGCTGGTGACCCGCCAGGGCTCCGATCCCAGCCAATCCGGCGCGACGATCTCCGTCTCGCTGGCAGCCAACGGAAAGCAGACGGTCGAATACGGCAACAACCAGAATCCGTACCTGAATGCGCTCGTCATCTCATCGTCGGCGAACGGCGCGTTTGCGAACGGCTCGCAGATCGTGACGGCGCGCGGCAGCACGTGGGACAACGTGCTGAACACCAATAACACGCTGACGTTCAGCGGCGCGGGCGGCCTGAACGTCGTCGGCACCAACACGTGACGGCGTCGCGCTAGCGGTCCTCCCGCCTGCGCCGCCGCAGGGCGCCAGGCGGGCACGCGCCGCACATCGACCGGCTGCGCGGTGCGCGGCTCACGCGGCCTGTTCTTCCTGCTTGCCGGGCCCGCCGCCGATCTGCCATACATACGGCGGCTCGGTCCCGTTGACGGCCCGGTTTCCGACGATTCTCGCTTTGTAGACGAGCGGATTGTGCGACGCGACCGTGCGCGCGTTGCGCCAGTGACGGTCGAGCGCCTTCGCCGTGCTGATCGCCGATGCGCCGAGCGCGTCGAACAGATGCGTCGCCGCGCGCAGCACGAGTTCCGATACGACCAGTTGCCCCTGCGCGGATTCGATTTCGGCCGCGACGTTCGCGTCGTGCTCGGCGGCGGCGTCCTCGCCGAAGCGCGCCTCGTACGCGCGCTGCGACGGCTGCGCGGCGCGCAGCGCGATCGCCTCGGCCGCATACGCCCATGCCGAGATTTCGCCGACGACCTGCAGGATCTGTGCGTCTTCGCTGACACGCGACGCGTTGCCGTGGCTATAGACCCGCTTGCGATCGCGCACGAGCGCGCTCGCGTCTCGCTCGACCGCGCGGCCGATGCCGGCGAGCGTCGCGAGGTGAAACAACTGATAGAACGCCGTCTGATACTTGAAGCGCCGCGCGAAATCGATCACGTGCTGCTCGTCGACGTGCGCGTCGATGAAGCGCGTCGTGCCGCTGCCCGTCGTCGCCTGGCCGAAGCCGTCCCAGTCGTCGTCGCGGATCACGCCCGCCTGGTGCGTGGCGACCGCGGCGATCACCGGGCTGCCGTCGTCGGCGCGCTGCGCGTAGACGTCGATCCAGTCCGCGAAGATCGCCCCGGTGCTGTAGTACTTCTCGCCGTTCACGACCCAGCGGCCGTCGCGCTTCGATACTTTTGTCTTGACTTCGCCGAGCGCGACGTCGCCGACTTCGGTCCAGGCGTTGCCGACGAGCTGGCCGTTCGCGAAGCGGTCGAACCACGCTTGCCGCGCGGAGCCGGGCGGCGCATTCAGCCAGTCTTCGACGAACGCGAAGTGACCGCGCAGCGCCTGCGGCAGATTCGAATCGGCGGCCGCGAGTTCGATCAGCAGTTGAAAGAGCTGCGGAACCGACGCACCCGCGCCGCCCGCTTGCACGGGCACGCGCACCGCACCGAATCCCGCTTCCTTCAGCCAGCGAATCGGCTCGTGCGGCAGCGTGCGCGTGCGGTCGCGCTCGATCGCGCCTTCGGCGATGCGCGCGAAGATCGGCCGGAAGCGGGCTGCGAGCGGCGCGTAATCGGCGCCGGTCGAGATCGTTTGATCGTGGAGAGCGTGAGGCATGGCTGTGTCCTGTGGTGAGTGAACGAAAGGTGGTTCGATGGAGCGGCGAGCGCGGCGAACGGTGCGCGCGTTTCGCGCTGGGCAATCGCGGCTCGGGTCGAGTGGCGAAGGTGGCTTGCACGGTGCCCGGTCATTCGAGCGTTCGGATGCGCGAGCGCGCGAGTGACGTGACCGAGCGCTGTCGTGCGCCGACGAACCGCATCGGATGCGTGGCGCACCATTGTGTCGCGTCGCGAACGTCGAACAGTTCCCGTATCGCTGATGGAATGCCGGCGGCGAAGCGCATCGCCGAACCGGGTCGGATCGCACAGTAGCGTTGCGACGGCGTCGCGACGAATACGCAACCGCCGTCGCTGCGGCACCCGCGCGGTCGATGCCTCGCCGCGCCATCGCGTCGCGCTCCGACGCCCGAACGGCGCCGCCGCGGCAATCCCGCCTATGCCGCTTCGCGCGCGAGCGCACGGTCGTCATCGGCGTCGTCTTCCGCGTCGACGTCGCGCGCGGTCGGCTCGTAGCGGATTGCCGCGAGAAACACGATCGGCACGAACGCCGCGATCGACACGATCCAGAACATGTCGGTGCCGAGGCGCGCGTTCAGGATCGGCAGCACGAACAGCGCGAACGCGCTGCCGATGCCGGTCAGCGAGCGCCCGAAGCCGAGCCCCGTGCCGCGAATCGAGGTCGGATACGATAGCGCCGGATAGATCATCATCTGCGCGCCCGGGCCGAAGCCCTCGGCGAACAGCCACAGCCCGAGCATCAGCACCGCGACGCCGATCCCGAGCGCGGTCTGCGGATGACCGAGCAGCGCGAGCGCGACGAGCGCGGCGCACTGCAACGCGAAGCCGGCGATCGCGACGCGCCGCGACGGCAGCTTGTACGCGAGCCGCATCCCGAGCAGCCCGCCCGTCAGCGCGAACAGCACGTTGAGCGCGAGCGTCGCGAAGATCGTCTCGAACACGCCCGCGCCGAGGAACTGCGACAGGATCGTCGGCAGGAAGAACGCGATCGCCGTGTATTCGAACGGAATGCACAGATTCATCGCGCTCGCAACGAGCGTGCGTTGCAGATACGGCCGCTTGAACAGCACGCGGAAACTGACGGGCGGCTGTGTCGTAGTCGTAACCGGCGTTGGTGTTGGCGATGGCGTTGGCATTGCGCGCGCAGCGTCGTCGACCGCGTGCGCATGGATGCCGTACGATTCGCGCAGGATGCGCGCCGCGTCGTTCAGGTTGCCTTGATTCGCGGCCCAGAGCGGCGATTCGTTCATGTAGCGGCTGCGCACCAGGATGATGACGAGCGCCGGCACCGCGCCGAAGATCAGCGACGCGCGCCACAGCCAGCCCGCGTGCTCCGCGGGCAGCAGGAAGTACAGCCCGAACACGATCAGGAAGCACACGGACGACGCCGCATACCACATCGGGCACCATGCGGCGAGCCGCGACGCCTTGTTGCCGCGCCCGCTGAACTTCGAGAACTCGGACAGGAACGCCATCGCGACGGGCAGATCGATACCGACGCCGAGCCCCATCACGAAGCGCGCGGCGATCAGCACCCACACGTTCGGCGCGAGGCCGGCCGCGATCGCCGCGACGACGAAGAACAGCATGTCGGCCATGAACACCTGGTAGCGGCCGATCTTGTCGGTGAACCAGCCGCCGATCAGGCTGCCGAGGATCGTGCCGATCATGATCGACGCGCTGACGAGCCCGCTCAGCGCGGGCGTCAGATTGAACTCGCGGGCCACGTCCTGGATTCCGTATGACAGCGTCGTCAGATCGTAGGCATCGAGGAACACGCCGCCGAGCGCGAGCAGGACGATTACGCGCGCATGGCCGCCGCGCGCGCCCGATGTGTTGATGAGCCGCGAGACATCGCTCGCGGAACGGATCGGCGTCGAGATCGGCGCATCGAGGTCGAGTGTGCTCAAGGGAAGCTCTTCGGTTGGGTCGGTTCGAACGGCAAGTCGCAGTTATACGAAGCGGCCCGGTAAAACACAAAGAAGCAGTTCGCGATTCGTTATGAAGCGCGTGGCGATAAGCAATCGCCGGAATCGGGCGGGAAAAGGAGGGCTGCGAAACGGGCGGCGCGTTGCGGGCCGCCTTGCGCGCGAAACGGCATGATTGCGCGTCACTCGTCACTCGTCACTCGGAGCGGCGTGCGGTATGCGATGCGCGATGTTCGATCGGCGCGCGCACGGCGATGGGCTCCCACGTTCAGCGGTGCGCACGCGCCGCGCGCCGGGAATATCCTGCGGCTCAGCGCTGCGGCCGCGGAAAGATGCACGGATGCATCTTCACGTACAGGGTTTGATTCACGCACGGGCGTCCGGCGTAGTCGACGATTGCTCCCGTCGAGCGCCGCGGCTTGCTCTTCCGGTTGCCGTCGGCGCTTGCGTTCGGCGATGCGACGGATGGCCCCGCTTCGCCGGATCGAGGGTCCTGGCGGAGCGGAGCGCAGGCCGCCAGCGCGATGCCGAACGCGACGGCGATGATCGGCGCTTTCATGATGTTCCTCTTGTTTCGTGTTGTTCGAGTCGACGTCGACGCTCGCCTTCGAATCGATGCGTCGCGTGCCGGCTGAGCCGGCGCGTGCATCGCCGCGTGCGCGTCGCGTCGGTCGATGCGGCGACATGTTGCGCGGGCGTCGCCGCGCGAACGTGATCCGAACATGACAAAGTTGTCGACGAAGCGCGATGCGTACGACGTCGACGCATCGGTGGACGAAGCGCGCGCGATGCCGATGGGCAGAGCGGTTCGCGCGGGAATTCGCGGAAAGCGCCGCCGTCCGCGTCATCGCAGCGCCCATCGAAAGACGCTCGACGAACCCGCAAAAAAATGCCGGACAGGGGGGACTGTCCGGCAAAAGTGCAATAGCACCTGCTGGTGCCAATGCGCCTCGCGTGCTCGAGGGGAACCAAGCACCTCAATCCAATTTCGTCTGATCGGCGATCTTGGAATGCAGATGCTAAAGGACCGACGCAGCGCCACGCTGACGCGAACATGAAATTCCCGTCATGCGCGGTAGGCGAGTGCCGCCGATTCCGGGCCGCGCGCAGATGACGAATTTGTCATCGAGCGCTCATGGCCGCGTACTGTCCGACGCTCAAAGTAGAGGCGACTGTCGCTCGACAGTGATCAACTCGATGGAGAGCTAACGATGAACGCGAAAAAACGCATGATATGGGCCGCCGCCGCTGCATTGACGACGCAGGCGTTTGCGCAGGTCGCATTCGCGCAAGGCAAGACGCGCGCCGAAGTCGCGCAGGAACTGGTCCGGGCCCAGCACGATGGCATCGTGCCCGCGGGCAAGAACGACTATCCGCCGAGCGCGGCGCTGATCGCCCGCAACAAGACGCTGCATGCAATTTCGGTTCACGGCGGCAAGGCCGATCGCTCGATCGATCCGCATGATCCAGTCGTCGCGCGCTGACGCTGCCGCTGTCGTAGCCGCCGTCGGCGCACACGCGACGCGCGCTGCGCAGGCCGCGAGCCCGATCGGGTTCGCGCGCTGCGCCGCATCGCGCGGCGCGCTCGGTCAAGCCGGGTGCGCGGGAAATTTCAGCCAGAACGTCGTGCGCACGCGCGGCTCGCTCTCGACGCCGCACGTGCCGCCGTGGTTTTCCATGATCGACCGGACGATCGCGAGGCCGAGCCCGGTGCCGGACGCCGAGTTGTGCCGCGCCGGATCGACGCGGTAGAACCGTTCGAAGATCCGCTCGCGATGCTGCGGCTCGATTCCGCGGCCCGTATCCGTTACGCCGATCGTCGTCGCGTCGTCGGTCTGCCGGCATTCGACGGTGATCGTCGAGCCGCGCGGCGCATGATTGAGCGCGTTGCTGATCAAATTGCTGAGCGCGCGCTGATAGAGGAGCGCATCCGCCTGCACGGCGGCCTGCCCACGCACGACGATATCCACTTCCGCATCTTCGGCCATCGGCTCGTAATAGCCCGCGACGCGTTCCGCTTGCGCCGCCGCGTCGAGCGTGCGGATCGCCAGATGGCTTTCCGCATTGTCCGAGCGCGCGAGGAACAGCATGTCTTCGATCATGCGCGACAGGCGCTGATATTCGTCGATGCTCGATTCGATCACGTCGCGGTACTCGTCGGCCGTGCGCGGCTTCGACAGCGCGACCTGCGCTTCGGCCAGCAGGTTCGTGAGCGGCGTGCGCATGTCGTGCGCGAGATTCGACGAGAACTGGCTCAGGCGTACGAACGATTCGTCGAGGCGCTTGAGCATGCCGTTGAACGCATGCTCCATCTCCTTCAGCTCGCCCGACGTGTCGAGCGCCGGCAGCGGATGCGCGAGCCGGCTCGACGACATCTGCTCGGCGCGCGCGACGAGCCGGCGCAGCGGACTCAGGCCGAGCATCGCGATCCCGTATGCGAGCGCCGCCGTCAGCACGACGGCGAGCACCTCGATCAGCACGACCGTGTACGCATACGCGCGCAGCAGCGCGCGATCGTTCTTGCCGTCGTACTGCACGACGACGCGCACGGCCTGGCCCGTCGCGGCGTGCAGCGGCGCATCGCCGGCGAGATAGCCGAACGTCGAGCCGCCGGACGTCGCGGTGAACGGCGTGTGCGTCGCCGGCGCGGCGAGCGCGGCCGGCGGCGCGACGAAGCCGCGCGTCGCGAACAGCAAGCGGCCGTCCGCGCCGACAATCGCCAGATCCAGATTCTGATGGCCGTGCAACTGGTCGACCCACAGGTCGGTCTTGCGCGGGATGTCGTCGACGCTGCGGACGCTCGCGAGATGCGTGCGCATCGCCGCGAGCGTCGCCGTTCTTTCGTACGACGACGTGCTTTCGAGCCGGTTGCGCAGCGCGCCGTAGAGCGCGATGCCGCTCAGCGCGAGCGTCACCGCCGTCGACAGGATGATCAGCGCCGTCAGCCGGGCGCGCAGCGTGCGGGGCAACATGTGTTTGATCATCGGCTCGCGGCGTTCCTGACTTCGAGCACGTAGCCCATTCCGCGCACGGTGTGGATCAGCTTCGGCTCGTACGCATCGTCGATCTTCGAGCGCAGCCGGCGGATCGCCGCATCGACGACGTTCGTGTCGCTGTTGAAATTCATGTCCCACACCTGCGATGCGATCGTCGCGCGCGGCAGGATCTCGCCCTCGCGGCGCATCAGCAGCCACAGCAGCGCGAACTCCTTCGCGGTCAGCAGCACGACGTCGCCCTGGCGGGTCGCCTTGCGCCGCGTCAGGTCGAGCTCGAGATCGGCGACCCGCAGGATTGCCGATTCGCGCGCCTGCCCGCGGCGCAGGATCGAGCGCACGCGCGCGACGAGCTCGACGAAATCGAACGGCTTGACGACGTAATCGTCGGCGCCGAGCTCCAGCCCCTTCACGCGGTCGCCGACATCGTCGCGCGCGGTCAGGAACAGCACCGGCGTCGAACGTTCGCGGCGCAGCCGCTCGAGCACGGTCCAGCCGTCGTGGCCGGGCAGCATCACGTCGAGGATGATCAGGTCGTAATCCTCGGTCTCGGCCTGATGGAGGCCCGTCACGCCGTCCTCGACCCAATCCGCGATGAAGCCCGCTTCCGTCAGCCCCTTGCGCAGATACATGCCGGTCTTCGGCTCGTCTTCCACTATCAGTATTCGCATCAGCATTCACCTCGATGATTCGCGTCGCCGGCGCAGGGCAGCCGCGGGCGCGAGTTTCGCGAGCCTTCCGGCGAGCGCCGCGCGCAGCGACGCCGAGTGCGCCACCCGATAGAGTACCGGCAAAACGAGCAGCGTCAGCGCGGTCGACGACAGGATGCCGCCGATCACGACCGTCGCGAGCGGACGCTGGACCTCGGCGCCCGTGCCCGTCGCGAACGCCATCGGCAGGAATCCCAACGACGCGACGAGCGCCGTCATCAGCACCGGCCGCAGGCGCGTGAGCGCGCCTTCGCGCACCGCGGCATCGAGCGCGACGCCTTCGTCACGCAGATTGCGGACGAACGAGATCATCACGAGGCCGTTCAGCACCGCGACGCCCGACAGCGCGATGAAGCCGACCGCGGCCGTGATCGACAGCGGAATCCCGCGCAGCCACAGCGACACGACACCGCCTGTCAGCGCGAACGGGATGCCGGTGAACACAAGCAGGCCGTCCTTCGCATTGTTGAACATCACGAACAGCAGCACGAACACCATCGCGAGCGCGAGCGGCACGACGATCTTCAGCCGCTCGCTCGCGCTCTGCAACTGCTCGAACTGGCCGCCCCACGACAGCCAGTAGCCGGCCGGCACCCGGACGTCCGCCGCGATCCGCTCGCGCGCGCCGGCGACGAACGAGCCGACGTCGCGCCCGCGCACGTTCGCGCCGACGACGACGCGGCGTTTGCCGTCCTCGCGGCTGATCTGGTTCGGCCCCGGCGACACGTCGACCGTCGCGAGCTCGGCGAGCGGCACGTACGGCGCCCGGACGACCGGGCCGTTCGGGCCGTTCGCACCCGCCGACGCCGTGAACGGCAGCGCGATCGGCAGCCGCTCGATCGCCTCGACGTCGGTGCGCAGTTCGTCGGGCAGCCGCACGACGATGTCGAAGCGGCGATCGCCCTGGAACAGCAGGCCGGCCTTGCGGCCGCCGACCGCCGCGGCGACCGTGTCCTGCACGTCGCCGACCGTCACGCCGTAGCGCGCGAGCTTGTCGCGATCGAGGTGGACGGTCAGCACGGGCAGGCCCGTCGTCTGCTCGACCTTCACCTCGGATGCGCCCGGCACCTTCTGCAGCGCGGCCGCGATCCGCTCGCCCGTTGCGTTGAGCACTGTCATGTCGTCGCCGAAGAGCTTGACCGCGACGTCGCTGCGCACGCCGGAGATCAGCTCATTGAAGCGCAGCTGGATCGGCTGCGAGAATTCGTACGCGTTGCCGGGCAGCTCGGCCAGCACGGCCTCGATTTCCTCGCGCAACGTATCGCGCGACTTGCGCGGGTTCGGCCACTCGTCGACGGGCTTCAGCATGATGTAGCCGTCGGACAGGTTCGGCGGCATCGGATCGGCGGCGATTTCCGCCGTGCCGGTGCGCGCGAACACTCGTTCGATCTCGGGGAAGCGCGCCTTCAGCGTCTTCTCGATCGATTGCTGCATCGCGACGGACTGCGACAGGCTCGTGCCCGGGATGCGCTGCGCGGACACCGCGAGGTCGCCTTCGTTCAGGCTCGGGACGAACTCGCTGCCGAGCCGCGTCGCGAGCACGAACGTCAGCGCGACGACGGCGGCCGCGCCCGCGAGCACCGGCTTCGGCCGCGCGACGAACGCGTCGAGCACGGGCGCGTACACGCGCTTCGCGGCGCTCATCAGCCGATTTTCCTTTTCCTCGACGCGCCGGCCGATGAAGAGCGCGACCGCGGCCGGAATGAACGTGACGGTGAGCGCCATCGCGGCCGCGAGCGCCATCACGACGGTGAGCGCCATCGGATGGAACATCTTGCCTTCGACGCCCGTCAGCGCAAAGATCGGCAGATAGACGACCATGATGATCAGTTGCCCGAAGATCAGCGCGCGGCGCGCCTCCTGCGACGCGGCGAACACTTCGGCGAAGCGCTCGTCGCGCGTGAGCGGGCGGGCGGCCGCGCGTTGCGCGTGCGCGAGCCGGCGAATGCAGTTCTCGACGATCACGACCGCGCCGTCGACGATGATGCCGAAGTCGAGCGCGCCCAAGCTCATCAGGTTCGCGCTGAGCTTCGCGTTGACCATCCCGGTGAACGTCATCAGCATCGACAGCGGGATCACGAGCGCGGTGATCAGCGCCGCGCGAATGTTGCCGAGGAACAGGAAGAGGATCGCGATCACGAGCGCCGCGCCTTCGAGCAGATTCTTCTTGACCGTCTGCACGGCCTTCTCGACGAGCACCGTGCGGTCGTAGACGGGGATCGCGCGCACGCCGGCGGGCAGCGTGCGGTTCACGTCGACCATCTTCGCGGCGACCGCCTTCGCGACGGTCCGGCTGTTTTCGCCCATCAGCATGAACACGGTGCCGAGCACCACTTCGTCGCCGTTCGACGTCGCGGCGCCCGTTCGCAGCTCGCGGCCGATGTCGACCTGGCCCACGTCCGTCATCCGCACCGGCACGCCGCCGACGTTCGTCAACACGATGTTCGCGATGTCGTCGACCGAGCGCGCCTGGCCCGGCACGCGCACGAGATACTGCTCGCCGCGCTTCTCGATGTAGCCCGCGCCGACGTTGTCGTTGTTGCGCTCGAGCGCGCGCACGACATCGGCGAGCGTGAGGCCGTACGACATCAGCTTCGTCGGATTCGGCGCGACGCGGTATTCCTTCACGTAGCCGCCGATCGAGTTCACCTCGGTGACGCCCGGCACGTTGCGCAGTTGCGGCCGCACGACCCAGTCCTGCAGCTCGCGCAGATCGGCGCTCGTGTAGCGCGCGCCGTCCGGCTTGCGCGCGGCGGCGTCGGCTTCGACGGTCCACAGGTAGATTTCGCCCAAGCCCGTCGACGTCGGCCCCATCGCGGGCGCGATGCCGGGCGGCAGCTTGTCCTTCGCTTCCTGAATCCGCTCGTTGACGAGCTGGCGCGCGAAATAGATGTCGGTGCCGTCCTTGAAGATCACGGTGACCTGCGACAGCCCGTAGCGCGAGATCGACCGCGTCTGCTCCAGGTTCGGCAGGCCGGCCATCGCGGTCTCGACCGGATAGGTGATCCGCTGCTCGGCTTCGAGCGGCGAATAGCCGGGCGCGGACGTGTTGATCTGCACCTGCACGTTCGTGATGTCGGGCACCGCGTCGATCGGCAGCTTCTGGTAGCTGTAGACGCCGAGCGACGCGACCGCGGCGATCGCGAGCATCACGAGCCAGCGGTGCGCGATCGCAAAGCGGATCAGGCGCTCAAACATGGTGACGGTCCTCAGGAATGCGGAGAAAACGATGCGCGCCGGGGCCGGGGCGCGAGCCGGGCGGCGCGTCAGTGCTCGTCGGCGACGCCCTTGCCGAGCTCCGCCTTCAGCACGAAGCTGTTCGCGGCGACGTAGGTCTGGCCGGGCGCGAGGCCCTTCACGACCTCGATGGTTTTCGCGTCGCGCCGCCCCGTCTCGATTGCTTGCGCAACGAATCCCTTCGGCGTCCGCACGAACACGGAAGGCGCGCCGTCGACGTCCTGCAGCGCGTCGACGGCGACCGCGACGGGGACGTTCTGCGTGCCGGCGTCGACGGTCACGTCGACGAACATCCCGGGCCGCCATGCGCCATCGGGGTTCGGCAGCACGACGCGCGCGGGCGCGGTGCGGGTCTGCTCGCCGAGCAGCGCGCCGACATACGCGATCGGCCCGCTCGACGTCGAATCGAACGCGGCCGCGTTGACCGTCGCGTGGCGGCCGACGCGCACGTCGTTCAGGCGCTGCGCGGGCACGGCCATCTCCGCCCAGACCGACGACAGATCGGAGATGACGAAGACGTTCGCGTCGGCCGCGATCGCCTCGCCGGGCGCGATGTGCTTTTCGACGATGGTGCCCGTGAACGGCGCGCGCAGTTCGTAGCGATTGAGCGCGCCGGACGCGGCCGACGCGTTCAGCGCGGCGAGCTTCTGGCGCGCGTTCGCCGCGGCGATTTCCGCCTCGCGCAATTGCACCTGCGCCTGCAGATAATCCTGCTCGGCGGAGATTCGTTCTTCCCACAAGGTTTTTTCGCGCGCATACGACGTGCGAGCCGCCTGTAGCCGGCGCTCGGCCATCAGCAGCTCGCTGCGCCGGTCGGCGAGGTCCGTGCTCGCGATGACGGCGAGGCGCTGGCCCTGCTTGACGTTCTCGCCGATCGACACCGCGACGCGCTCGACGATCCCCGCGACGCGCGGCACGACGTGCGCGGTGCGATCCTCGTTGAACTTGATCTCGCCGGGGAGCTGGAAGCGCGTGACGATCCGCGCGGGGCCCGCGCGCGCAACGCCGATCTGCGCCGCGCCGACCTGCTCGTCGGACAGCGCGATCGCGCCGTCGGCGCGCGAGAACGGAAACGATGCGCTGCGCGCGCCGATCCTCACGTCGATCGACGCATCGAAGACGTGCGGCTTCGCGATCGGTTGCGTCGACGTGTACTTCGCGCCGGCTGCCGAGAACGGCAACGCGACGCGGCTGCCGTCGTAGCGGGTCAGCGTGGCGGAGATGCTCGCGTCTTTCGCGGCCGGCTTGCCGTCGGCGAACGGGTAGACGATGAGGCACGCGTCGCCGGGCTTTTCCGACAGCACGATCTCGACGGACAGCGCGCCTTGCGCGAGCACGGTGCCGCCGTGCTGGCCGGCCGCGCCCGATGCGGCGTCGGCCGCAGCAGCGGTCCCGGATGCGCCCGCCGTGGAGACGGCCGCCGTGGACGGCGCGCGCGCGACTGCCAGCGCGATGACGAGGGCGCCGGCTGCGGCCGCCCCGGCGAGGGTCAGTTGCTTGCGTTGCATGGCGGGTTCTTCAGCGAAGTTGGGCGAGGGGGCGGGACGCGTCGCGCGGCGCCTTGCCGGTCAGCCGGTCGATGTCCGCATACGACTGATGCGCATCGGCGAGCGCCACCACGTAGCGCGACTGCGCGTCGGACAGCGTGCGCTGCGCGTCGAGCACGTCGAGGAAACTGAACTTGCCGAGCTGGTAGCCGCGCGACATCGCGTCGAGCGATTGCCGTGCGGCCGGCAGCACGTCGGCCTTCAGCCGCCGCGCTTCGCCCGTCGATCGTTCGTAGTTCGCATACGCCTGCGTCAGGTCGAGCCGCAGGCGCGCGCGCTCGGCGTCGAAATCGGCGTTCGCCTTCGCGGCCTTGTGCACGGCTTCGAGGATCGCGCCTCGGTTCGTGTCGGAGAGCGGCAGCGGAATCGACACGCCGACGACCACCTGGTTGTCCGGCGCGCCGCCCGTGACGACGTGCTTGACGCCCGCGCTGACCGTGATGTCCGGCACACGCTTCGCGCGCTCGATCGCGATCTGCGCGTTCGTGCGCAGCATGTCGGCCTTCGCCGCGCGCGCGAGCGGCGCGTCGTCGAGGCGGCCGAGCAATTGCGACAGCGGCTCGACGCCCGGCACCGCATCGAGATCGCCCGACGCGACGCGGCACCGCATCGAGATCGCCCGACGCGACGCGGCCGCGCATGTCGGCGCTGCCCGTCACGTTGGCGAGCCGCGCGAGCGCCGCCGACACGTGCGTTTGCGCGTTCGACAGCTCGATCTGCGCGGCCGTCTGCGCGACGCGCGCCTTCGTCGCCTCGACGGGCGACACCTTGCCGGCGCGCGCGCGCTTGTCCGCCATGTCGGCGGAGCGCGCGGCGATCGCGGCCGATTCTTCTGCGACCTGCAACTGCCGCTGCGCGGCGAGCAGGCCGTAGAACGCGCTCGACACGTCGGCGCGCAACGCGGCCGCGCGGCCGTCGAGCGACGCGAGCGCGAATTCGCGGCCGTACGACGCGGCTTCGACGCGCGAGCGCCGCTTGCCGCCGAGCTCGATCGTCTGGTTGATCAGACCGGTCGTCGTCCGCTCCTGCCGGTCGAAGCCTTCCTGCAGGAACGACACGGTCGGATTCGGACGCGCGCCCGCCTGGACGAGCGCGCCGACGGATGCGTCGGCGCCGGACTGCGCGCTCTTCAGCAGCGGGTGGTTCGCGGCGGCGAGATTCAGCGCGTCGTCGAGCGACAGCGCGCGAGCGGCGGCGGAAGACGCGGGCGAGGCGTCGGCGTCGGCGTCGGACGGGGCGGCGGGCGGCCGGTCGGGCGCGATGGCGGACGGGGCGGATTGCGCTTGCGCCGCCGACGCCGCGATCGCGGCCGACACGAAGGCGGCGAAGATACGCTTGGGCATGAGTGATCGAGTCTGGGTGAAACGCGATCGATGCTACGGTCGTGCCGCAATGCAAACATGAGGCGAACATGACATTTTTGTCACGTTCGTGTGAAACGCGTGTTTGGGCGCGTTCGATGCGCTGCGCGCCGTGCGCATCGAACTCGCCGAATTCGCCGAACTCGCGGCGACGGTGAGCGCGCATCGCCCGCCGGGAGGCGTGCGATGCGTGTGCGCGGATCAGCCGCCGATGACGGCCGACCGTGCGCCGGCAGTGGCTTCGATCTCGGCAGAAGGTAGGTTCGCGCTCGACGCGCCGCCGCCCCGTTGCGTGAGTTTCGCGCCGGCGCGGCGGTCGGGCGCGCAATCGGGCGACGGCGCGTCGCGATGCGGCGGCGGCGGCGTTTCGGCGCGAATCGGCTTGCGCTCCTTGAACACGCGCTCGGGCATCCCGTGCGCGAACGCGGATTGCGCGGCGACGGCGAAGATCGCCGCGACGGCCATGAAAGTTGCTCGTTTCATCGAATGTCTCGCTCGGTGGTGTCGCCGGAACGGCGGACCCGCTCAGTGTGACAACGGCGCGGAGCGCGGCGATGACTGCGAGGTGACAAGTCCGTCAGGAACGGGCCGCGGCCCGATGGTCGTGCGGCTGTCCGCCGTCGAGCGAACATCGTGCGTCGTTGCCGATGCGCACGCGAGTCGCCTGGCGTTGCATGCCGGAGTCGCGGGGCCGCGCATTCGTGGAGCCGCGACGCGTCGCGACGACGCACGCGGACCGGGACAGCGGCGCTTCGATCAAACGCAAATTGCGATTCGAATTCGGTTCGGCCACCGGCGAGCTCGTCACACGCCTGCGCCCGCACCGCCCGGTCATCGCGCAGTCAGCATCCGCCGCGGCTGTCGGCGACGCCGAACGCGATGAGATTGCCGGCTATTTCGCGCAGCAGATGCTGCGTGAGCGCGCCGGCGCCGCCCCGGGCGAGGCGAAGCAATTCGATGAGATCTTGGGCAGCGAGGCTCATGTTGGTCTCCTTCATCGCGGCGCCCGTCGAGCGCCGCCACAGAGCATGAAAATCTTTTTGTTGTGACGAAAGTATCGTCCACGGATCGCGCCGATCCAATCAGCCGGCGACGAACTTCGCGTCATCCGATGGAGCGGTTTGTCGGCGGTTTCCTACGCCATGCGCAGCGGAAGTCGGCAGGGTGGCGGCAGCGAGAAGAGTGGGAAAGGGAGCGGCGAATGAAGGCGATTCCGCCAGAGCCGGCCGCGCGCTCGAAGATCGCGCGGGCCGCTCGAAATCCACGCGCCGAGCGACGCGGGAGCCGAGCCGATCGCGCGACGCGACGATCACGGCCCGCGCCCGAACCGTCTCGCGCGGGCGCCGTTTATCCGGCGCATAGGATATAGTTCCAGCTTCCGAGGCTACGGCCCCATCGCTCCGGCAAACCAGCATGCATGCCATCTCGAAGTTGTGGAATGAGAACAAGAAGTTGATCGCCTTCCTGTTCTTCATGGCGATCTTTCGCAGCGCGGTGGCCGACTGGAACGTCGTGCCGAGCGGCTCGATGCTGCCGACCATCCGGCTCGGGGACCGCATCCTCGTCGACAAGATGGCCTATGACCTGCGCGTTCCGTTCACGCATGTCAGGGTCGCGCATCTGAGCGACCCGCGACGCGGCGATATCGTGACCGTCGATTCGTCGGCTGCGCACGAATTGCTCGTCAAGCGCGTGATCGGCCTGCCGGGCGACGTCGTCGAGATGCGAGACAACGTGCTTTACATCAACGGCGCGCGGGTGAGCTACCGGCCGCTCGGCCAGAACCTGCTGTCGAGCGACGCAAGCGCGCGCGGCGAATATCTGGCCGAACGGCTGACCGCAGCGGCGCACGTCGTACGGCTTTCTCCCGATGCGCCAAGCCCGCGCAACTCGTTCGGGCCGGCGGTCGTGCCGAACGGCGCATACCTGATGCTCGGCGACAACCGCGACGACAGCGCGGACTCCCGCTATTACGGCTTCTTCCCGCGCGGCGAAATCATGGGGCGGACGCGTCGCGTGGCGTTTTCGCTCGATCCGTCGCGGTTCTATCTGCCGCGAGTCGATCGGTTCGGGGCGCGCCTCGACGGTTCGCCCGGTTGAGCCGGAATCGAACCGCCGGCAATTCGGGCGTCGGATTCGGCCACGCCCTCGACGCGCGGGAACGCCTGCGAACGCGCATCGAGCCCGCGCCGCGCGCGATCGCCCCGAATCGCCGCCCGATCGCGCCCGGCTACGCCTTGTAGCCGATGGTGCGCAGCAGTTCCTTCCTCCAGCGCACGTCCTCGTCGTTTTCGACGCCGACGGGCGGGAATCCGTCGACGACGCCGAGAATGCTGCGCCCTTGATTGGTCTGCGCGACGACGATCTCGGTCGGGTTCGCGCTCGCGCAGAAAATCCGGCAGACCTCGGGCACGGCCTTGATCGCGTTCAGCACGTTGACCGGGTAGAAACCGTCGCCGAGAAAAACGACAAAGCAGTGCCCGGCGCCGATCGCCGTTGCGTTCCTGCAGGCGAGCTCGATCAACGCGGCATCGGTGCCGGAGCGGCGCACGAGGCGCTTGCCGGACGCTTCGCAGAACGCGATGCCGAACTTGATGCCGGGCACGGTGCCGACGAGCGCCTCGTGGATATCCTCGACCGACTTGATGAAATGCGTCTGGCCGAGAATGAAATTCGTCGTCTCGGGCTTGTCGATCACAACGGTATGCAATTGGAGCATGTCGCACCTCGTCTCGTGGTGACGCGATTGCATCGACGCGCATGAACGGCGCGGACCTGATCGTTTTCCAGCTTAGTACGCGGCTTCCGGCAGCGAAAGCGCGGTGCCGGCCCGCGTCGTCATCTATCCTTTTGGTAGATCGGGCCGCCGGCAGAGCGGCCGGCCGAAGGGGGCGAAGAAGGGGCGGGAAGGGGGAAAGATCATGAACGTGCGACAGGGTTTCGTCGACTGCGTGGGACATACGCCGCTGATCCGCCTGGCGAAGCTCAGCGCGGAGACGGGCTGCGAGATACTCGGCAAGGCCGAGTTCATGAATCCGGGCGGATCGGTCAAGGATCGCGCGGCGCGCTACATCATCGAAGACGCCGAACGGCGCGGCACGCTGAAGCCGGGCGGCACCGTCGTCGAGGGCACGGCCGGCAACACCGGCATCGGACTCGCGCACATCTGCGCGGCGCGCGGCTATCGCTGCGTGATCGTGATTCCGGAAACGCAATCGCCGGAGAAAATGGAAGTGCTGCGCACGCTCGGCGCGGACGTGCGACCCGTGCCGGCCGCGCCGTACAAGGACCCGAACAACTATCAGAAGATAGCCGGGCGGCTCGCGACCGAGCTCGACAACGCCATTTGGGCCAACCAGTTCGACAACCTCGTCAACCGCCAGGCCCACTACGAGACGACGGGGCCGGAGATCTGGCGCGATACGGCAGGCACGGTCGATGCGTTCGTCTGCTCGACGGGAACGGGCGGCACGCTCGCCGGCGTGAGCCGCTATCTGAAGGAACAGAATCCCCAGATCCGGATCGTGCTTGCGGATCCGCACGGCAGCGGCCTCTACAGCTTCGTGAAAACGGGCGAAATCAAGGTGGAAGGCAACTCGATCACGGAAGGGATCGGATCGAGCCGCGTGACGGCCAATCTCGAGGGCACGTCGATCGACGACGCGGTGCGCATCGACGACCGCCTCTGCGTGACGATGGTTTACCGGATGCTGCGCGAAGAGGGCCTGTACGTCGGCGGCTCGAGCGGGATCAACGTCGCGGCGGCCGTCCGGCTTGCGCAGCAGATGGGGCCGGGCCATACGATCGTGACGCTGCTTTGCGACCGCGGCGACATCTACCGTACGCGGCTCTTCAATCGCGAATGGCTGCGGGAAAAGGGGCTCGATCCGACATAGGTGCGGCGATGCCGCATTGTTCGGACAAGCGAAGGCGACCTATTCTAGAAAGGTCCTGCCAACCGGCGGCGATCAACGTTTGTTAGACAGAGGTGTGCCATGTCGATGTCCGTCACCTTGCAGGACTGCCTGCGCCAGAAGGCTTCGCGATACGAAGTCATCCATCATCCGTACAGCCACTCGAACATGGAGGCCGCCGCGGCGGCGCATATTCCGGGCGATCGTCTCGCGAAGACGGTGCTGCTCGAGGACGCGCAGGGCTACGTCGCGGCCGTGCTGCCGACGACGCACGCCGTGCGCCTATCCGAGCTTTGGGCCCAGACGGGACGCCATCTCGTGCTCGCGAAGGAAGTCGAACTGCGCGAGCTGTTCAAGGATTGCGACGTGGGGGCGCTGCCGCCCGTCTGCATGGCCTACGGGATGCAAACTTTCCTCGACGAGAGCCTTGCGCGGCAGCCGGACGTGTATTTCGAGGCCGGCGATCACGAGGAACTGGTCCACATGGATCGCGACGAGTTTCTTTCGCTGATGGACAAGGCCGAACGGGCGAGCTTCTCGCACAAGATTCAGGGGGTGGTTTCTTGACGAGCGCCGTGTGCCGCTGAATCCCGCTGAATCCGTCGGAGAGCGGCCATCCCCGATGCGCGGTGAACGCTGCGGGAAACGCGGCGGATTCGTGTGTCTTACGCATGCCGAATCATCCGGTTCGCGCGGGACATCGAGCAATGCGCGCAGCATCGCGTCGCCGATCAGTTCGTGGCGGCGGCGCGATGGAGGGTATTCGCCGCAACGGAGCAGTGTATCCGGATCAGCGGTCGCCGCCTCGAGTGCGCGTGACGATCGAGCCATGGGCTGCTGTTCGTCCATCCGGTGAGCGCGCCGTCCATCGTTTGACACCTCGGCGACATCCAGTCCTGCCGGCTTTCGCGATGCCGACGAACTACATGCTGCGTGCGTGGTCTGCGGCATGCCCGGCCGAAAAACGGCAGGACACCACCTGCCGGATCGCGTCGGAGCAGGACGGCCGGCCCGAGGCATGCCCGGCGGGATTCGGCGACGGCGGTGAAGATCGCGCGGCAGTTCCGCCGGCCGTGAATGTCACCCTTGCAGGAGGAGACGATGGACGAAGTCCTTTTCGCCACGGATGGCGCGATCTGCACGATCACCCTTAACCGGCCGGAGCGCCGCAACGCCGTCGATGGTCCGACCGCTTCGCGGTTAAGCGAGGCGTTTGAACGGTTCGAGGCCGATGCCGCGCTCGGCGTCGCCATCCTGACGGGAGCCGGAGGCAACTTTTGCGCGGGTGCCGACCTGAAGGCGGTCGGCGATCCCGCGCGGCGCAACGCGCTCGATGCGACAGGGGGCGGTTCGGGTCCGATGGGACCGAGCCGCATGGCGCTGTCCAAGCCGCTCGTCGCGGCGGTTTCCGGCTATGCGGTAGCGGGCGGGCTGGAACTCGCGCTGTTTGCCGACATTCGCGTCGCGGAAGAGGATGCCGTCTTCGGCGTTTTCTGTCGGCGCTGGGGCGTGCCGCTGATTGACGGCGGGACGGTCAGATTGCCGCGTATCGTCGGCATGGGACATGCAATGGACATGATTCTGACCGGACGTCCTGTCGACGCATCGGAAGCCAAGGGCATGGGGCTTGCCAACTATATTGCGCCGAAGGGCGAAGGGCTGTCGTACGCGACTCGCATCGCCCGGCAGATTGCTCAGTTTCCCCGGCAGTGCATGTTGACAGACCGGCGCTCCGCATACGATCAATGGGATTTGCCTCTGGCGGAAGCGCTGCGCGAGGAGGGGGCAAGGGGTGCGCCGATCGTCCTTGCGGAAGGCGTGGCGGGCGCCGAACGCTATAGCGCCGGAGAAGGGCGTCACGGAACATTTTCCGGCTGAAGCACTTCACTGTTCGTAGTCGAAGCAAGTGCAGCAACGAGACCGTCAGCGCGCTTTGAATCTCATCCATGGAACATGGAGGCGGACATGCCGAAGATCGCGAGGCAAAGCGTTGTGGAAGCGGTGAACAGGATTCTCGAAGCCGCTCTGGCGTCGTCATTTGCGGCGTTTCTGGTGAGCGCCGCGCTCGCCATGGGGCCGGCGCGGGCGCAGCCCCCGTCGTTCGAGACGTTCGCCGTCCCTGCCGGCGGCGCACCGCACGACGTCGCACCGGCGCCCGACGGTACCGTGTGGTACACCGCGCAGGCGCGGGGCGCGGCCGGAC
The DNA here is from genome assembly GCF_001523835.1 of Burkholderia sp. ABCPW 14. Lineage (NCBI taxonomy): Bacteria > Pseudomonadati > Pseudomonadota > Betaproteobacteria > Burkholderiales > Burkholderiaceae > Burkholderia > Burkholderia sp. ABCPW 14. Next base: position 142,676 of record NZ_LOVS01000070.1, read on the forward strand.
GGTTGGATCCGCGTGGCGGCAAGACCGACTGGGTCCCGCTCGGCGACGGGGCCGCGCCGCACGGCGTGATTATCGGTCCAGATCGGGCGGCGTGGATCACGGACGGCGGCCTGAACGCGATCGTCCGCATCGACCCGAAGACACTCGCCGTCACGCGTTTCCCGTTGCCGAAGGACCGGGCGAACGCGAATCTGAACACGGCGGTTTTCGACAAGCGCGGGCATCTGTGGTTTACCGGACAAAGCGGTATCTACGGCGAGCTCGATCCGGCGAGCGCCCAAATGCGCGTCTTCGATGCGCCGCGCGGGCGCGGGCCCTACGGCATCTGCGTGACCCCTGACGGCAGCGTGTACTTCGCGTCGCTCGCCGGCAGCTATCTCGGCCGCATCGATCCCGCGAGCGGCGCGGCGCAGGTCATCGATCCGCCGACACCGAATCAGGGCGCACGCCGCGTATGGTCCGATTCGAAAGGGCGCGTCTGGGTCAGCGAGTGGAACGCGGGGAAAGTCGGCGAGTTCGACCCGGCGACGCACCGATGGCGCGAATGGCGGCTGCCTGGCCAGGATCCGCATGCATATGCGATATTCGTAGACGACCGGGACATCGTCTGGCTCAGCGAATGGAGCGCCAACGCGCTCGTGCGCTTCGACCCGCGAGCCGAGCAATTCGACGTGCTGACGCTGCCGCGCCCGCACGCGAACGTACGCCAGATGATGGGCCGAGACGGGGAAGTCTGGTTGTCCGAATCCGGCACCGATCATCTGCTGCGTTACCGGTCTCGCGCGGCAGATGCCGGCAGCCGCTGAGGATGCACGGCGGCGATATTTTTCAATGCATCGAAACGCCGTGAGCCCGCGACGGCCATTTCGGATGAGTCGGAGTGCGGCGGTCGCCGGATCGAAGCAGCGGCCGGAGAATCGCCGGCCAAAGGGACACGTCGGCGCTGGCAGGCCGTGCTGTTTGCCGGCCCGCCGCTACGCGCGGCTTCAACCCGACGACAGAAATCAAGTGGCCGTACCTGTCGAGCCGCGACGTGCGAGGAATCGATCCAGTTGTCTCGCGAACGCCTTGCTGTCGCGTGCGCTGTATGGCGCCGGACCGCCCGTATCGATGCCCGTACTGCGCAATTGATCCATCATCTCACGCATCGTCAGACGTTCCTCGATATTTTCACGGCTAAACCAGCTTCCGCGTGGGTCGAGCACATGAGCGCCCCGGTCGAGGGCAGCGGAAGCAAGCGGTATGTCCGCGGTAATCACCAGGTCGCCAGCCATCACCAGCTCGACGATGCGGGCATCGGCGGCATCGAAGCCCGCTGGCACTTGCAGTGCCCTGATAAAGCGCGAGGGCGGCGTGCGTAAATATTGGTTCGCGACCAGCGTCACGCACACTTCGGCACGTCGCGCGGCCCGAAACAACATGTCCTTGACGACAACCGGGCAGGCGTCTGCGTCAACCAGCACTTGCATTGCAGTCTTTCCGATACATGAGATGCACGATCCTACATCACTGTCGGCGCGCGTCGTGCAACGGCCCCGGGAGGTAGATCTCCACGCAGTCGATCGCCGACGCATCCCTCGGCCGCAATCCCGGGCCGGCGAAACCTGTCGCGCGCGCCGGCGCAATCGGTTCGAATGTTCGCTATCGCCCAGAACACGCATGCCTGCATCGAAACCCTCCGCGACGATATCGGCGAGCCTCGAATCCGTGACGCATTCGACGTGAGTACCCGGATATCGCGCCAGAAACGCGGGCAGCACATGGCATGGCAAACAAGCGGTTTCGTCGCACGCCCGGACGCGCTGATCCGGATGATCCGGGCCATTGCGGAAGGGCGGATTGGCGATCGAGCGAAGCGCGCGGGGCGGATGCCTTTTCACCGCGACCGGGTTGGCGCGAACATCTCGCGTCGAGTGTCGCCGCTCGCGCGCTACTTCTGGAATGTGCCGAGCAATTCGGCGTGCGCCACCACATGGCCTTGCATCGCCTTCTCCAACGCCGCCTTGGTGGGCTTGTGAAGATCGGGCAGCACCGTGTCGAGCGCATACAGCTTGTGGAAATAGCGGTGACGGCCGACAGGCGGGCAGGGGCCGCCATATGCGGTTCGCTGGAAATCGTTGGTGCCTTCAAGCGTGCCCGCCGGGAGCGCGCTCCCGGTGACGCCCTCCTGCAAACCGGAAGCCGTCGGCGGAATGTTGTAGAGCACCCAGTGGACCCATGTCATTCGCGGCGCGGCCGGGTCGGGTGCGTCAGGGTCGTCGACGATCAGCGCGAGGCTTTTCGCATTGGCGGGCACCCCGGACCACGCGAGCGGCGGCGACACGTCCGCGCCCTTGCAAGTGTGGCGCCCGGGAATCTCGCCTCCCTCATGGAAGGCTTGCGAGGTGAGAGTCAAGGTCATCGCGCGCTCCTCGGCGTCGGTCTGCGCCGCCCATCCGGCGGCGCAGATCAGCAAGATCAGAATGGATGCGGTTCGGCTGCGCATCGCGTGTGCTCCATCGGGTTCATCTGCGGCGATCGCGAAGCGCGAAAGCGGTCGGATATTCCGCGCCAAAGCGCTTCGATCCGCGTTTGTCTGGACGTCGCAGCATCGCTCGGGCATCTAAAAAGCTAGTGCAGGTTGGGGCCCAATTCAACTGGCGCGCTGGGCTCCAGCAATGGGCGACACAGGCTTCTAGTCGGATGAATGGTAAGGCAGGCGGTGCGTTGAACAGTTTTCCGCGGTGGTAATCGAACGTGCGCCCTACGTCTGTCATCAAGCCAAGGGGCGGCCGCCACGCCTTCATCGCGAGCGACGCGGCGATGCCGATCCGATGACCGCTCCGACCGAGCTTCCGCCAGCCGCGACCATGGAACGCACGCCGGTTGAATTTCGGAAGCCGCCATCCACGCGACATCGCGCCCGACGACGGGAGCCGGGCGACGCCGAACATATGATTCACACGGAGCGGCCATTCGCCGCGACTGTTCGGCGAGCGACAGAAAACGTCTTTGTCCGGAGAGTCCCCGCGCCGCGCTCGAACGTCCTGCTGCAAACACCGCCTAGAGTCGCTCCAGCGTGTTGTGATCCGCTACTCCGCCGAAGTACTTATCGAGCGCTTCCACGAATACCGCGTTCTCCGGAGTTGCACGCGCGAACAACGTGACCGACGACCTGAACTTCAGGTAATCCGGATATCCGAAAATCGCCTGGATCGAATGGCCTTCGACATCGTTGACGAGCCGCGTGCACTCGCGCAGCCGTGCGCCGAGCAGCGGATGCCGGAGATACGCCTCGGCTTCGTCCAGCGTCGAGATCGCGTACCGTTGTGCGATCGCGCTGTCGCCGAGCCCTTCGATCTGCGGGAACACGAACCACATCCAGTGGCTTCGCTTGTGCCCGTTTCTTAGCTCGTCGCATACCTGCGCATACACGGGGGCCTGTGCGTCGACAAAGCGCTGAAGGTCATAGGGATCGTCCATGTTGCCCTCCGTCCTTTCCGGCGCGGCAAGCCGCGCGAACGATCATTGTGGGCGTTGCCTCGATGGCGCGCAAACGCGAGCGAACGCGCGCCGAGACCACGAGCGCACGCGACTTCGCATGGCGCCCCGGGAGCATGAACGGTCGAATGCGCCGCGCTGCGATCGCTCGTCGCGCGTGAACGCGCGCACGCCGTCGTATGGCCGCGCGCCGGCGACGGGCGTAGCATTGAGACTCAGGCCAGCCGCGATCCCGGCGGATCGGCGGTGCACCATGATCCCGTCGCGGCAGGCCATGCGTAAGAGGGCCGGCAAAGGAGTGTCGATGCGCTCGCAAGCGACGTCCGTCTCGCGTCTGAAACGCTATGCAATCACGGCTGCGGTCGTCGTCGCCAGCCTGATCGTCATCGGGCGCATCACTGGTGTCCTGGTCGACTGGCTATGGTTTTCCTCGATCGGCTACGTTGCCGTTTTCTGGACGATCCTGTCCGCCAGGGTGCTGCTGTTTGTCGTCGTGCTTGCCGCGTCGGCGGCCGTGATCGGCGCGTCGGGGTTCATGGCGCATCGTTACGCAATGCGCCTCGACATCTGGCAAGTGGAAGCCGGATCGTCGACGCGTGCGGAGGAGGTCGTCAGAGCGCTGGCGGGGCAGGTCGCGTCGCGCATTCCTTGGCGCGCCGTCATCGCCGGCAGCGCTGTCCTCCTTGGGCTTGCCATCGCCGGCAACGCAATGTCGAACTGGGACATCGCGCTTCGCTTTCTTCATCAGGTGCCGTTCGGCGAGCGCGATCCGATCTTCGGCACGGACATCGGCTTCTATCTGTTCTCGCTGCCCGTCTGGATCGCGCTCAAGAATTGGCTGCTGCAACTGGTCTTCTGCTGCGCGGCCGTCGCAGGCGGAGTCTACTGGCTGCGCGGCGACATCATGCTCCGGCCGCCGAAGGGGCTGTCGTCGGCCGCTGCCGCCGCTCACGGTTCGGCACTGCTGGCACTGTTCTTCTTGCTGAAAGCCTGGTCGTGGTGGCTCGACCGCTTTTTGCTGCTCTACGACAATAACGGCGTCGTGGTCGGCGCCGGCTATACCGATGTCCACGTCGTGCTGCCCGTGCTGTGGCTGCTCATCGCCCTTGCCACGGCCTCAGCCATTGCGTTGTCGGTCAACGTGCGCCGGCCCGGCTATCGGCTGCCCGCGGCCTCGATGCTGTTGGTGTTCGGCAGTTCGTTTGTGCTCGGCCTCATCTATCCCGCGCTGTTTCAGCGCTTCTACGTCAAACCGAGCGAACTGCAGCTTGAGACACCCTATATCGAACGCAACATCGCGCTGACGCGGCGGGCGTACGGCCTCGCGCAGATCGCCGTCAAACCGTTTGGGGCCGAGCAGGGCCTGAATTTCGCGTCGCTGCAGGCCAACCGCGCGACCATCGACAACATCCGCCTGTGGGACGTGCGACCGCTGATGGATACCTACGCACAGTTGCAGGAGATCCGGACTTACTACAAGTTTTTCTCCGTGGATATCGACCGCTACCCGCTTGACTCCGGTTACCGGCAGGTCATGGTGTCGGCACGCGAACTGGAGCCGGCGATGCTTCCGGAGAACGCCCAGACCTGGGTGAACCTGCATCTCCTGTTCACCCACGGCAACGGCGTCGTGATGTCGCCCGTCACCGAGAAATCCGCCGAGGGTCTGCCTTCGCTCTATCTGCGGGATATTCCACCCGTCGCCCAAGGCGGGCCGGCGATCCACGAACCGCGCCTCTATTTCGGAGAAGGCGGGCAGGGCTATGTCATCGTGAAGGGCAGTGTGCCCGAATTCGACTACCCCAAAGGTGACAGCAACGTCTACACCGCTTACGGCGGGCGCGACGGCGTCGCCATCGGCAGCATGGCGCGACGCAGCCTCTTCGCGTGGCAGCTCGACGATCCCAATATCCTGCTGACCCGCTACGTTACGGGCAAGAGCAGGATCCTGCTTCACCGCGACATTCGGGACCGGATACGCACGATCGCGCCGTTTCTCACCCTCGACCATGACCCGTATCTCGTTGCGAGCAACGGACGCCTTTTCTGGATGCAGGACGCCTATACCACCAGCCGATGGTTTCCGTATGCCCCGCCGGGTACCGGCGACGGCGACAATTACATTCGCAACGCGGTCAAGGTGGTGGTCGATGCTTACAACGGCACGGTCGACTTCTATGTCAGCGATCCTGCCGATCCGCTCGTGCGGACATACCAGCGCATCTTCCCTGGCATGTTCAAGCCGCTCGACGCGATGCCGGAGAACCTTCGGCAGCATATCCGCTACCCGGAAGACCTGTTTCTGATCCAGGCGAACCTCTACCGTGCTTACCACATGGACGCACCGGAAGTTTTCTATAACCGCGAGGATCTCTGGCAGTTTCCTCGAGAACTGGGCGACATCGATGGTGGAGATGCCGCCGGCACGCGGATGGCGCCGTACTACATGATCATGCGATTGCCTGGCGACGCGCGCGCCGAGTTCGTTCTCATGCTGCCGATGGTCCCGAGCCAGCGCGAGAACATGATCGCCTGGCTGGCGGCGCGTTGCGATCCGCCTGGGTACGGCAAGCTGATCGTGTACACCTTCCCCAAGGACAAGCTGGTCTATGGGCCATTTCAAATCGAGGCCCGCATTCAGCAGAATACGGAAATCTCGCAACAGATCTCGCTGTGGAATCAGATGGGCTCACGCGTCATCCGCGGCCATCTCGTGGTTGTGCCGATCGAGAACTCGATCCTCTACGTCTCTCCGCTTTATCTGCGCGCGGCGTCCGGTCAACTCCCGGAGCTGAAGCGCGTGATCGCCGCGTACGGCGACCGTGTCGTGATGGAGGAAACCCTGAGCGAGGCTCTCGCGGCGCTCTTCAAGGAGACGGCTCCGATGGCAGCGCCGGCTCGTGGCGCGACGGATGCGCGCGCCCGCGAAGCCCTTGCCCATTATGACCGCGCGATCGAGCGACTGAAGGCGGGGGATTGGGCCGGCTTCGGTTCGGAACTCGAGGCACTTCGGCCGCTGCTCGAGGGGTTGGGCGCCGACCATGCCGAGAATCAGAAGTGAGCGAGGTGTGAATGAAAGGGCGCCAGTGCGATTCGATGGGTTGGCGGTGCGTTCCGTTTCTTGTATCGCAGCCAGCGAAGACGTTCGGCGTCGACAGGGGAACGGCAGCGGACTTACGGACTTTCGCCCGTGGACTTCGAGCGGCATTATTCAACTCGCTCGCTAGACGGCGCGTGTACTACAAGATTGTCGAGCATAAAAAACGCCTGCTCATGGCAGGCGTGTCGAGGGAGGTCGTGTTGAGCTTGCTACGCTGTTGCCGGGCGCGTCACTGTCAGGAACTGGGCTGCTTTGATTACCCGAATCGTCGCGGTCAGCCTACGCATATAATTTGACATAAGGCAAATTATCGACATTTTCTGTTGTAGTAGCTAGATTGAAATGTCCGCTTTCGGGCCGCGTAAGCTGTCAGAGGTGGCTTCGCTCGTTCGGACAGTTTTCTGAGATTTTTAAGTGGAACGTCCGAGGCAATCATGCTGCCGATTTGATCGCAGGCAGCGTCGCGAAGTAAGCCTCATCCGGCGTCTGTGTTGATGGCGATGTAAAACCGCACTTAAACGGCGGCGCAATGCTGAGTAATTCGCTCAAGTACGAAGGGGCCCATCGAGGGCCCCTTTGACGTGATGCGTTGGCGTCGTCGTTCAGAATGGCGGGT